>CAYRCP010000204.1:0-4158 GCA_964422755.1 uncultured Bacteriovoracaceae bacterium
AGTCAGTAAGACCTGAAAGGTGTACAGGCCCTATGACTTTGAGTACATGCATGGATTATGGAGCCTGAATGGCTTCTCCGTGCGGCCCATGGCTACGCGAACAGGGAGTAATGATTAAGATGCTTATGCCGGGAGACAATGGGGAGTCTCTTGTTATGTGACACCCACGTCTTCTTTGAGCACTTGCTGCCGCATTTTGCCGGATGTTTTGTAGCTCAGTTTCTTTTCGAGATATCTGCTGGTCTGTGTGAGGCCGAAACAGATGATAAAGTAGATGACGGCGATGGCCAGGAAGATCTCGGCAGGGGCATTGAGCGTACGGTTGTTCACCTGGGTTGCTGCGCGGGTGAGTTCCTGAACTCCGATGATGTATGCCAGTGAGGTGTCTTTGGTCAGGGATACAAACTGATTGACGAAAGACGGTATCATGTTTCTCAGTGCCTGGGGCAGGATGATATAGATCATGGCCTGGGTGTAATTAAGGCCGGAGCTGCGGGCAGCTTCCATCTGACCTTTGGGGATCGATTGGATGCCGGCGCGAACGATCTCTGCACAATATGCACCGGTAAAGACCGTGAATGCCACCAGTGTGCTTCGTGCCTCGGGTACGGGGCGGTGAAAAACGATAGGCGCGAGGAAATAGAACCAGAAGATCAATAGGAGCAGAGGGGTGCCGCGTATGATCTCGATATAGACGATCGAGGGGATGCGGATATACCATCTCTTGGAAAGCCGCATAAGTCCGAACAAGATGCCGACCCAGAAGGCAAAGAATATCCCGCCGACAGCAAGAAGGATGCTCAGCGCAAGCCCGCCGACGGGTCCGTCAGGAAATCTCCCTAACATGAAGTATCCCAAGTTGTTCCATACAACTTCCCAGTGCAAAGGTATCCCCCCTAGTATTTGATCATACGCAAGAACTTCTTGTTGTATATGTTTATGATCAGTGAAATGATCAATGATAATGAAATGTACAAGAGCGTTGCTACGGTAAATGCCTCAAAGCCTCTGAAACTGTATGACTCTATCTGCCGTGTCATATAGGTGAGTTCCATGACACCGATGGTCATGGCAAGGGATGAGTTCTTCGTGAGGTTTAAAAACTGCGATATCAGTGTCGGGATTACGATCCTGAATGCCTGCGGGAGCACCACATTCGCCATGGCCTGAATAAATGAAAGGCCGGTGGCCCGAGATGCCTCCATCTGTTCCTTGGGGATAGACATGATCCCTGCGCGGATCTCCTCGGCGATAAATGCCGAGGTATAGATGGTGAGAGATACTACGCCGACGGCAAACTCGAAATCATGTGCATAGAGCCATTGATTAATGCCCTCGGGCAAAATGTAATACGAACCGAAATACCAGAAAAACAGCTGGATGAGTAACGGAGTATTCCTGAAGAATTCAATATAGGAGATAGTGATCCACTCGAAGATCCTGATCTTGGTCATCCTCAGTGACGTGATGAAGGTTCCGATCAGGAGAGACAGGATGATGGAGATTCCTGAGATTTTCAGCGTGATGATAAATCCATGGATGATCCATTCCCGGTACTCACCGGTCAGCACTATCATCCAGTTGAATTCGTAGTTCACAGGGTGTCTCCAGTATAAGGAGGTGCCCTCTATAGGGGGCACCTCCTTGTTTAAGCGTACTTACTTCGGGAAGGTTTCCATTTCCCAGGTCAAAGGCATATAATAATTTGTATCCGGTCCCAGCCATTTGTTGTAGATCTTCATGTAGGTGCCGTCTTCCCACATCTCGATCAGCGAGGCATTGACAAAGTCTCTGAAATTGGAGTCGTTCTCTCTCACGCCGATTCCATACGGCTCTTTTGCGAAGAAGTCACCGGTGATTTTCCACATGTCAGGATTGTCGTCGCTGCCTTTAAGCCCCACAAGGATGACCGAGTCTGTGGTAACAGCCGATACCTTGCCCTGCTTGAGTGCGAGGAATGCCTGCGGATAGCCCTCAAAAGAGAGAACCGTGCAGTCCGGCTGAACATTCTTGATGTTCTTTTCGCTTGTGGAACCCTTTGCGCTGCCCACTTTCTTGCCGGCAAGATCCTTGTAAGTCTCGATGCCGCTGCCTTTCTTCACCAGCAGTTTCTGGCCGTCCATGAAATAGGTAAGACTGAAGTCGATGACCTCATCCCTGGAAAGTTTGTGCGTCATGGTGCATGCAGCAAGATCAACCATGCCCTGGGACAGCTTGGGTATCCTGGTGGCAGACGTGACCGGCTTGAGTTCGAGTTTTACCCCCATCTTATTGGCAATTTCCTGACAGATATCAATGTCGAACCCGACCAGCTCTTTGGTCTTTTCATCAACAAACCCGAACGGGACTACCGCATCCTTGACACCGGCAACCAGCACGCCTTTTGCCTTGGCATCTTCCAATGTACCTGCACTCAGTGCTACGCCAAAGGATAGAACGAGTGTCAGGACCATAACCAGAACAAACACAAAATTAAACCGTTTCATCCGAATACCTCCCCCCCCTTTATTTTATGTGGCTATTGGTTTAGAGTATTTCCTTTAAGAACAGTTTTGTCCTTTCATGCTGGGTATTTTTGAAGAAATGCTCGGGTGTTCCCTTCTCCAGAATTTTCCCGAAGTCCATAAAGAAAATCCTGTCGGCCACTTCACGGGCAAAACCCATTTCATGCGTTACGACGATCATGGTAATACCCTCTCGGGCAAGGTTTTTCATGACGTTGAGCACCTCGTTGATCATCTCCGGATCAAGGGCGGACGTGGGTTCGTCAAAGAGCATGATTTTGGGCCGCATGGCAAGCCCCCTGGCGATTGCAACTCTCTGCTGCTGGCCGCCGGAGAGCTCGGCTGGATACTTGTGGGCCTGATCGTGGATGCCGACTTTTTCTAAAAGCCCAAAGGCAATATCTTCGGCCTCTTTCCTGTCCATCTTTTTTACCTTGATAAGGGCAAGGGTTACGTTCCTCAACACGGTAATGTGCGGATAGAGATTGAACTGCTGAAACACCATGCCGATATCTGCCCGCAGTTTGTTGATGTCCATGTCAGAGCCATGGATGTCTTTGCCCTCGACAATGATCTTGCCCTGCTGGATCTCTTCAAGACGATTGATGCACCTGATGAAGGTGCTTTTTCCCGAACCGCTGGGGCCGCAGACCACAACAACCTCACCCGGTTTTATGTGTTCGGTAATCCCCTGGAGTACATGAAAATCATCAAACCACTTATGGATATCTTCTATCTTGATCAAAGCAGCCCTCGTTATTTATCATGAGATTCAAATTTATCAATACGTTACTTTAAAGTAGATAGCTGCAATGTGTCAAGAACAATGCTGTTATTACAAGTATATCTTCTATGTATTATATGTATGAAAACGGCGAAAATCAACTAACCCTCCCACCCGCAAAAACCTGCGGGATCTTCGGAAGTCTGCGGGATGCTCCTGACCCGGACAAGCCTTAAACCAGGATGTCTTAAAAAAGTGAATTTCTAAAAAACGTCGTATGGCCTATGCGGCGTCAAAGTGCAGGCGAAATAGCCATTATGTGATGGGGCGTTGTTCAAAAATAATTCGTTCTCGCGCCAAGCCGCAAAGACGCCAAGGGATCAACGATGATGTTTCTTGTCTCTGGTTCCCTTATTCTTTGCGTCTTGGCGCCTTTGCGCGAGTTTTTCTTTTGCCGTTTTTGCAAGAATTCTAAAACGAAGGGACTATTACTCCCGGTGCAGTTCGCTCTTCTCTCGGGCTATTTTTCTGCTGAGGCCTGCGGTTGCATTTTCTTTGCAAAGAATCTCCTGGCAGCAATCATGCTGGCCGGAAGGACAAACAGGTCACAGATCAGAGCCAGGAGGAGGGTTATGGAAAGCAGCAACCCAAAGTCCCTGGCTGGCCGGAAATTGGACAACACCACGATAGAGAAGCCGCCGATACTGATCAGGGAGGTAAAGATTACCGCTCTCCCTACAAAGATCGTGGTTTTTCTCAGTGCCTTGTTCATGGACTGGTCTTGTACAGAGAATTCCTTCCTGAAGCGTGAGAGGAAGTGGATGGTGTCATCAGCACAGATGCCCAGTGCCACCGATGCGATCATGACTGTGCCAACGTTCAGGTTGATACTGCACCATCCCATGATCCCGATAATCATGGTGATGGGCA
>CAYRCP010000205.1:0-4108 GCA_964422755.1 uncultured Bacteriovoracaceae bacterium
TACGGTATCTTCAGGATGTAACCGGCGGTTCAAGGGAGTGAAAGATAAGCAGGACAGACAATGATGTACAGGCAAAAGAGAAAAAGGAAACCATGATGTTTACGAAAATTCTGATAGCCAATCGGGGCGAGATCGCCCTGAGAGTAATGAATACCTGTAAAGAGATGGGCATTAAAACGGTTGCCATCTATTCGGATGTCGACAGCCGGGCAGTCCATGTACTTGCAGCCGATCAGGCTGTCTGTCTGGGAGATGCCCAGCCCGGCGAGAGCTATCTGAATATGGACAAAATCATCGCGGCCGCAAAAGAGACCGGTGCCCAGGCAATTCATCCGGGATACGGGTTTCTGGCCGAGAATGCTGATTTTGCCGATCGCTGCGATGATGAAGGTCTCGTGTTTATCGGTCCCCCGGCACAAGTGATCCGCGATCTTGGAGACAAGACCGTTGCTCGCCGGACCATGATAAAAGGCGGTGTGCCGGTAATCCCGGGCATGACCGAGACAGATGGCGATGCTGAAAAGCTTGCCCATGAGGCGGACAAAATCGGCTATCCCGTGATTATCAAGGCAGCTGCAGGGGGAGGGGGCAAGGGGATGCGCGTTGTCTCGTCCCCTGCTGATTTTGCCGAGGCCTGCGTGTCTGCTTCCCGTGAGGCCCAAAATGCCTTTGGCAACGGCTCCATCTACCTGGAGAAATACCTTGCAAAACCGCGGCATGTTGAGTTTCAGATCCTGGCCGACACCCATGGGAATGTTATCCATCTGCTGGAGCGTGAGTGCTCAATCCAGCGCCGGCATCAGAAGATCATCGAGGAAACGCCTTCCCCGGTCATGACTGCGCAGTTGAGAGAGAAGATGGGCCAGGCTGCAGTGAAGGCAGCGAAGTCTGCGGGATATGTCAACGCCGGCACCGTAGAGTTTCTCCTGGATGAAGACAACGAGTTCTATTTTCTCGAAGTCAACACCCGGCTGCAGGTTGAGCACCCCATAACCGAGATGGTCACCGGGATCGATCTGGTACGCCAGCAGATCGAGATTGCAGCGGGTAATGTGCTTACTATTTCTCAGGGCGACATAACAGGCAGAGGCCATGCCATTGAATGCCGGATCTATGCCGAAGATCCGCAGAACGGGTTTTTCCCGTCGCCTGGGACCATTGCGCTTCTGCAGGAACCGAGCGGACCGGGAATACGCAATGACTGCGGCGTGTATTCCGGGTTCGATGTGCCGGTTGAATATGACCCTATCCTCTCAAAACTCATTACTTATGCCGCAAGCCGGGAGCACTGTATCGACAGGATGGTCAAGGCCTTGAAAGAGTATGTAATACTGGGAATCAAGACCCCGATTCCGTTTTTGATAGACGTGCTGCTCTCGAAAGCATTCAGGGCAGGAGACACCTATACCGATTTTATCGACAGCCATTTCACCGGCTGGGAGCCTTGTGTGACGGATGCGAATATCGCGCGTCTGGCCTTTGTCATTGACGAGCTGAATGCCGGAAAGAAGAAGTCGGTTGATTATGCACAGGCAGACGAGGAGCGATTCTCGCCGTGGAGGACACTGGGGAATTTCAGGCCATAGGCTGCGCGCCTGAGATAACCTATTAAAACAGGGAGACAATGTATGGAGTATAATCTCAAGATTGGGGAACAAACCGCCGGCATGAGTGTTGAGACCGGCAGCGATAACACGATCAAAGCCTGTATTGATCAGGAGACTCTCGAAGCAGCATATACCGTTATTTCGGATCACCATATCCATCTCGATGTGGGAGGGCAGGGCATAAACGTCTATGTCACGAACAACTCCGAAGGAAAGGTCATTCAGATCAACGGGGTTTCATACCTGGTTCTCGACGCAGATGCACTGGAGCGATCCACGTCCAGAAAGTCAGGAGGCAAGGATATCCCCCAGGAGGTGACCCCTCCTATGCCCTCGGCAGTGGTGAGGATATTGGTTTCCCCGGGCGATCACGTGGAAAAGGGTGATGGTGTGATCGTGGTCTCGGCCATGAAGATGGAAACAACCCTGCTTGCTCCCTTTAGCGGCAGTGTGACCGGTATCAACGTTGCCGAAGGGGACAAGGTCATGCCCGGAGAGGTATTGGTGGATATCGAAAAGGATGAAGATACTTCCCCGGAAGAATCCTGATTATAGATAGCGCTGGAATGAGAGGAGAGATGAATATGTCACAAGAACATTTATTGTACAGGGTTACAGACAGCATCGCATATATTACCATTAATCGTGAAAAACAGAGAAATGCCATCACTCCGGAAGCGGTGGGCCTTTTCCTGAAATATCTCGATGAGGCTGAAACGGATGATGCGGTCAGGGCGGTCCTGATCACCGGCGCGGGAGACAAAGCTTTTTGTACCGGGGCACAGCTCGGAGACGGCATGTCTGCTGAAGGTAGGGATGTATTCAGCAATTATGCCAATCTGCTCAAAAGGATCTCCTGCTTTGTAAAACCCACGGTTGCACGCATTAAAGGGTTCTGTCTGGCCGGGGGAACGGGGTTTATGCTGGCCTGCGATATCGTGATCGCCAGCGATGACTCGAAATTCGGCACACCCGAAGTCAATGTCGGGCTGTGGCCCATGATGATCGGCGCCCTTATTTTCCGCAATGTGCGCAAGAAAAAGGCCATGGAGATGATCATGCTCGGTGAAAGGATCAGTGCCGCAGATGCACTGGCCATGGGGCTGATTACCAGAGTCGTGCCGACCGGTGATCTTGAAGAAGAGGTGGATGCGGTGCTCAAAAAGCTCGCCTCAAAAAGCCCTATCGGTATGAAAATCGGCAAGCAGGCCTTTGCCGCTGCAGAGAATATGCCCCTGGAAGATGCACTTGATTTCCTTTCCGAAAAACTGGTTGAGGTTGCCTCTACCCAGGATGCCAGGGAAGGTATTACCGCATTTATCGAGAAACGCACACCGCAGTTCACGGGGAAATGAAGGGGGCACTATGAGTACACGGAATGACGCAGGAAAAATAATCATTGCAAACTGCAGCGGGTTTTTCGGCGACCGTTTCAGCGCGGCCAAAGAGATGGTTACCGGAGGCCCTATCGATGTTCTTACCGGAGATTATCTGGCCGAGCTGACCATGGCGATCCTCTTTCGGATGAAGTCAAAGGACCCCAACGGAGGGTATGTGCCCACGTTTCTGGGGCAGATGGAACAGGTCATGGGCCAGTGCCTCGATAAAAACATCAAGGTGGTCTCGAATGCCGGGGGGCTCAACCCGAAAGCCCTGGCGGAAAAGCTCGAAGCTGTCGCTGCTGAATTGGGGCTTCACCCGAAAATAGCATATATCGAGGGCGATGAACTCATGGGACGGCTTAAGGAGCTGCAGGAGACGGGAGAGACCTTTACCCATATGGACAAGGGCATCGCGCTTAAAGACGGCGGCGTGCTGCCCATTTCAGCGAACGCCTATCTGGGATCCTGGGGCATAGTCAAGGCGTTGAACCAGGGGGCCGACATCGTGGTGGGAGGCCGTATCGCGGATGCTTCGCTGACCATAGGACCTTCGGCCTGGAAATTCGGCTGGAGCTCAGGCGACCTGGACAAACTCGCCGGTGCCGCAACTGCCGGTCACATCATCGAGTGCGGCGCCCAGGCAACCGGTGGCAACTATTCGTTCATCGACGAGGTTCCGTCATTTTTGAACGTGGGGTTCCCCATAGCCGAGATTTATGACGACGGGTCGTTTGTCATTACCAAACATCCGGGAACCGGCGGACTGGTATCCGTGGATACGGTCAAGGCACAGCTCCTTTACGAGGTAAGGGACCCGCACTATATCACACCGGATGTTACTGCCCGGTTCGATACCATCGACATTTCCCCTGAGGGCCCTGAGCGGGTACTCATCAAGGGCGTCAAAGGAGAACCTGCTCCTGCCGACATCAAGGTCTGCATCAATACCCTGGGAGGCTTCAGAAACTCCATGACCATCCTGCTCACCGGGCTCGATATCGACAAGAAGGCAAAGATCGTCGAGGAGGTGCTCTTTGATGCCATCGGGGGCTTCGAGCAGTTTGCCAAGGCCGAGGTGCAGCTCATTCACTCCGAGAAGGAGGACCCTGAGACGAATGA
>CAYRCP010000206.1:0-4099 GCA_964422755.1 uncultured Bacteriovoracaceae bacterium
CGGAATATGTAGTGCACAGGCGTCCATCCCACTTCTGTGTAGCGCCCGTTGATCTCCCCCACGAGACGTTCGATCTGTTGTTTGAGTTTCTCATACTCATCAACATTTTCGCGGCTGGGGACCACCACCTGAACAAGGGCAACCTTGCCTTGCATGTCAGGGTAGCGGGCCAGGGCATTCTCAAAAGCCAGGAGTCTCTGGGGGATACCCTTGGTGTAGTCAAGACGGTCCACGCCGAGAATAAGCTGTTTTTCCGGGAGATTTGCATGGATTATCCAGGCCTGCTCAGCCACCTCCTGGGTCTTGGCGAATTCGGAAAATTCATGAAAATCGATGCTGATGGGAAAGGCCCCGACATGCACCTCCCTCTCCTTGATAACGATGGAACTGATCTGGCCTCTGCCGGTCACTTTGTATCCAAGCAGCGCCCGTACGCACCCGATAAAATTCCTCCGGTCGCGAACCGTCTGAAACCCGACGAGATTGTACTCGAGCAGGGCCTCCAGGATCTCGAATCGCCACGGCAGTTTGAGAAATATATCCAGCGGAGGGAAAGGAATGTGGAGAAAATAGCCGATGTGCCCACTGCTCCTGAGCCGTCTCATTTCACGGGCTGCCAGGATAAGGTGGTAGTCGTGCACCCAGACATAATCATCGGGGTGCGTGTTGTCGATGACGAAACGGGCAAACTTTTTGTTCACCCGCTGATACGCCTCCCAGTACCGGGGATCGAAATTACACTGGGGAAAGAGGTCGTGGAACAGGGGCCAGAGGATCTCGTTGGAAAATCCATAGTAATAATTATCGATCTCCTCTGCGCTGAGATAGACATATTTCAGCGCGTAGCCGCTATAGTTTGCGCCTTTTTCAATCAATTCGTCCAGGGATTCATTTTCCGGACAATCTTCTGCCGCTATACCCGGCCAGCCGATCCACAGGCCTCCACGGTCACGAAGGACAGGCCCCATGGCCGTGACAAGCCCCCCTGATCCGGGACGGATACTCCATGTGCCGTTCTCTGTTTTTGTAAGAACAACGGGCAGGCGGTTTGATACTACGACAAGCCTCTGCGCAGCCATGCAATTTTCCCTTACATTCGAACGCAGGCCATATCTTTCCATGCCTGGAGAAATTGTTTTACCGAATCAGTGTCCGGCAGAAATCCGTTTGCCTTTGATGGCTGCGACGGATCTCCCACCCTGATTCCGAACCCATAGGGCTGTATCCGCTCGAAGGCATCCTCATCCGTCTCGTCGTCACCGATGTACACACACAGGGTTTTCTCAGGCAGATCAAGAAGCAGCGACTCCAGGGCATCTCCCTTGTTCCAGCCTGTCGTACGCAGCTCCACCCCGCCGTTGAATCTTTTTACCTCAAGGAGATGCCTTGCCGCCAGATTCCCCCATGCCGTGTGCATCCCATCTTCCATGACAGAGGCTGCATCTCGATCAAGGCCCCGGGTATGCATGGCAATACTCGCGGTTTTTGTTTCAAGACGTTCTTCAAGGCCTGCTTCAATGCCGATTACTCTCGCCTCCATGAGGCCCTCTTCCTGCTCGGGGGTAATCTTTTTTATGGTGATACAACCCTTCGCATCGCGAAGCTCAAAACCATGGCTCCCCACCATTATGACACCAATATTGCCCACAAGAGAGAGAAGCTCGAATACGGGCCGGCCGGAAATGAGGGCAAGGGTGGTATCATCTCTGTCCTGAATCTGTTTCAACAACTCCGGGATACCGGCTAAAGGTTCGGCTTCCATCCTTCCGATGCGAAACGGAGCCAGGGTTCCATCGTAATCCAGAGCGAGAAACTTGGCCTGTACGCCGCTTAACCGGTCCCAGAAATCAGGAATGTCAATGATGATCGGTCTTTCGCCTTCAGACTCACAGCTCATTGCGGCTCTATCCTGTCCTCCCGCTCAAACATAACTGCAACCATCAACGTCAGGAATTCCCGCAGGTGCCTGGTTATGAGAAAGTTCTCCAGCACAAACTGGTGAGCCTTCCCCCCCATCTCCAGCAGCTTTTCCCGCCGTTTCAGAAGATAGCGGATACGCAGTGCAGCCCCCTCGGGGGTATTGACCAGAAAACCGGTATGATGATTTATGACCTGAAGCCTTATGCCTCCGGTATCACCGCCGATCACCGGTTTGCCCTTCCACATGGCTTCGGTCACGGTGAGCCCGAAGCCTTCCCGTGTGGATTTCTGCAGGACAATGTCGGATATTCTCTGCAACGCATTGATGGTGAGATGGTCATCCGGAGGCAGCAGTAACACGTGGACATCAGGGTCGCTTTCTGCACAGGATCTGACCTGAGCGAGAACCTCTTCCCCTTCAGGGTCGTCAGTGGCCCCGCCGCCTGCGAGGATGAGCTGCACGGGGAGAAACTCCTTGACCAACCGGTAGGAATGAATAACACCGATGGGATCCTTAAACCGGTCAAACCGTGAAACCTGAGTAATAATAGGCCGGGCGGGATCAAGACCATACGTGTTCAAGGTTTTTTGCAGGTCCTCGTCACTTAATTCTCTATTCTTATTACTTAACGGATCGATGCTGGGTGCTATGAGGTACAGCGGATGGGGAAGCGGTTGTACATACTCTGAAAGAGACCAGACACTCGCATCATAGCATTGAATATACTCCCGAAGATATTTCCATACGCCCCGGTAGGGATGACTTACATCGATATGACACCGCCAGATCCATTTCCCTCTGCGGGCACTGCAGAACCGTATCAGGGAAGCAGGCTGGGGATCATGGATAAACACCATATCTGCTTGCTCAAGGACCTCCTGCAATCTCTCAGCGTTTTCCTCCCCGGTCTTCTCATAGTTTTTCAGCATTGCACCGGAGATGTCCACCCTGTTGCCCTGGAGGGCATTGTGCATCAGTTTTGTACACTGGTAAAATTCACGGTTTCCGGTGACTACTTCCCAACGGGCTTCAATGCCCAGTTCGTTCTTCAAGGGGATTATTCGATGAAGGATCTCGGCAACACCTCCACCTTCTTTTGTGGAGTTTATGTGAACAACCTTCATCCCGGTTAAGAGTTTTGCCAATTGCCGCAGTTGATCAATCACTTCAGGACCGACAATCTTTTCATATTCTGTGAGAAGATCAGTCATCAGCTATCCTTATAGAGTATGGTATTTTTCGAATACGCAGGCCAGCTCTTCCCTGAGATCAACCAATGTGGTGAAATAGGGGTCAATGATCGCAATACGATCCACCAGTGCCTTGTATTCGTCCGCAAACCCCAGGAGCCACTGGGTGAAATCATCGTTCCCGGATGAGCAGCGACGCCGTGCATCTATGAAGTGGTAAAAGACACTCCCGGCAGAAAGATGGGGAATGAGTGTTTTCAGATCACCGGGATCATGAAACCTCTTGCCGGTATCGAACACCACGATCTGAGACCGGACAAAGTAAAATCTCTGCGAAGCCTTGGTCCACGGCAGCACTTCACTCTCGTCGAGGCGTTCTTCGATTACATCGATAAGCTCTCTGCGCAGGTCCTCCAGGTCATCAAAGTGCGTGGGATCTATAAGCGCCAATCTTTCCGCAAGGGGCTTGTCATGAATGCTGTGTCTGACCCAGATAGCAAAATCGTTCTGGAATTCAGGATCATCGAAACGGGGCCGCAAAAGCCCACCCCAGAAATGGTAGTAAATACAGCTGAGCTGCGTTGTCGCCAGCCTGTCCCGCAATTCCCGCAGGGTCTGTGCCTGCTGACCTGTGGCAATTGCAATCAATGCACAGTCTTTCAGGGTAAATGACTCTGCCATCTTCGTGCCTCGTTAATAAGATTCTGAAAACACAGGGGAATGTGTACGTTAAATCCCCCCTTTCCAGGGGTACTCCCGGTGTTTATCCCAGATAAAGTTCAATATGATATCGAACGGTTAATCTAACCGCTCTCATAATAATATCGGTGTAACTATCATTGTCAAGATGGCCTCATAACTCTGGTTCTTCTCAGTGAAGCATACTTTCTGGTGTACGCTTATTTCCAAGCCCATTGTTCTCACCACGAAGGACACGAAGAGGATTGGAAGACAAAACGTTTAACCACTCTCAGTTACACTTTTTTAT
>CAYRCP010000207.1:0-4080 GCA_964422755.1 uncultured Bacteriovoracaceae bacterium
ATTGATATGCTTGTGGTAAACCTCTACCGTTTCGAGGATACCGTTGCAAAAGGGGCATCCCTCGATGAGGCCATTGAAAATATCGACATCGGCGGGCCGGCCATGGTACGGGCTGCTTCCAAAAATTATCCGTATGTCTCCGTGGTCACCGATCCTGCTGATTACGGCCCCATCATCGAAGAGATGAAGGCATCGAATGGCTCGGTGAGCGCAAAGACTAATTTTGAACTCGCCCGCAATGCTTTTTCCCTGACAGCCAGGTATGATGCGGCAATATCCAATCATCTCCAGGGCATCGATGTGGAACAAGGCGAATTCCCGCTGACCTACACGGTCCAGTACGAACGAAAACAGATCATGCGCTATGGGGAAAATCCGCACCAGAAAGCGGCATTCTACTCCGACCTGACCATTGACCAGCCTTCCATATCGACTGCCGAACAGCTCTGGGGCAAAGAGCTTTCCTATAACAACATCATGGATTCCGATGCGGCGCTCGATCTCATCATGGAATTTAAAAAGCCCGCCTGCGTGATCCTGAAGCATTCAAACCCGTGCGGTGCCGCACAGTCCGAGTCATCCCTGGTGGATGCCTATACAAGGGCATTCGGTGTTGATTCAACATCCGCATTCGGTGGCATCGTCGGCCTGAACCGGCCCGTGGATGCAGAGACAGCACAGGCCATAGGAGCGGTCTTCACCGAGGTGGTCATAGCCCCGGATTATACGCCCGAGGCCATTGAGATTCTCACAAAGAAAAAAAATGTCCGGCTGCTGAAAGTGCCCGAGATAACACAGGGCTCGGCAGCAAAAAAGCAGCTTGCCCTCACCCGCAGGGTGACCGGAGGACTCCTGCTTCAGGATCGTGATCTTGGCGATATCGATCTTGATCAGGCCAAGGTGGTAACGAACCGCAAACCCACCACCGATGAGATGGAAGCACTGAAGTTTGCCTGGAAGATCGTAAAATATGTCAAATCCAATGCCATCGTCTATGCCAACAAGGACCAGCTCCTGGGAGTAGGTGCAGGCCAGATGAGCAGAGTGGATTCCTCCAAGATCGCCATCATGAAGGCAGGCAACGCCGAGCTTCCTCTTGAAGGATCGGTTATCGCATCGGATGCGTTCTTCCCGTTCAGGGACGGTGTTGATGAGGCGGCAAAGGCGGGTGCCACTGCCGTGGTTCAGCCGGGTGGTTCCGTACGGGATCAGGAGGTTATCGACGCAGCCAACGAGCACAACATGGCCATGATCTTTACCGGCATGCGACACTTCAGGCACTAGAGGTTAAGGGATGAAGGTTCTTGTTATCGGTTCAGGGGGAAGAGAGCACACGCTGTGCTGGAAAATCGCACAGAGTTCTGCGGTTGACGAGGTTTTCTGTGCCCCGGGAAACGGCGGTATAGCACGTGATGCCATCTGTATCGACATTGCAGGCGATGATATTCCGACGCTACTCAGATTCGTCAAAGACAACCACATCGACCTCAGTGTCGTGGGTCCCGAGGCGCCGCTGGTAGACGGCATAGTAAATGCCTTCACCGCGGAAAACCTCCCGGTCTTCGGCCCTGACAAAAACGCCGCCGCGCTGGAGGGATCGAAGATCTTTGCAAAAACAGCGATGCGCGACTGTTCCATACCCACTGCACGGTTCGAGGCCTTCACGGATGCCGGGGCTGCCAGGGCATTCATCGCACACGCCGATTTCCCCATCGTGGTCAAGGCAGACGGGCTCGCAGCAGGCAAGGGCGTGATCGTCACATCAAGCAAGGATGAAGCTTACCAGGCAGTCGAAAACATCCTGGTGAAGAGGGAATTCGGTGCAGCAGGCGCTTCGATCGTTCTCGAAGAAAAGCTCATCGGCGAAGAGGCATCGTTCATCGCGATCTGTGACGGAGAACATATCGTCCCTCTGGCATCATCCCAGGACCACAAGCCTGTCTTTGATAACGACCAGGGACCGAACACCGGCGGCATGGGTGCCTATTCCCCGGCCCCGGTTCTGGATGAGGAAACATATGCCGGAGTTCTCGATACCATCCTCTACCCGCTCGTGCACGGACTGAAGAAACAGGGGATCACCTACCGGGGAGTAATCTATGCCGGTCTCATGATGACAGCCGATGGCCCCAAAGTACTGGAATTCAACGTTCGCATGGGCGATCCCGAGACACAGCCACTGCTCATGAGGCTCAAAAGCGATATCGTGCCGCTGCTTGCGGAGGTGGCAAACCACGGAAGCATCAAAGATATACAGCTCGAGTGGGAAGCCGGCCCGAGTGTCTGCGTGGTTGTCGCTTCAGGCGGATACCCCGGCGCTTATGAAAAGGGCAGGATCATCACCGGGATCGAGAAGGCTGAGGCATTGGACGGAATCAAGGTCTTCCATGCCGGAACAAGGATTGTCGGCAATGACGTTGTCACTTCCGGCGGCAGGGTGCTGGGTGTTACCGCGCTCGGGGACGACCTGAAAACAACGATAGACAAGGCATACCGGGCAACGAACCTGATTTCGTTCGAACAGATGTATTACCGTAAAGATATCGGCCACAAGGCCTTGAAGAGGCTGTCATGAAAGTTGCAATAATCATGGGGAGCAAATCAGACCTGATGATCATGGAAGAATGCTCCAGCATACTGAAACAGTTCGGCATAGCCTACGAGATGCGTATCCTGTCCGCCCACAGGACACCTGATGAGGTCACGGCATTCAGCAAAAATGCAAAGGCCGACGGGTTTTCCATCATTATCGCAGGTGCCGGAATGGCAGCACATCTGGCAGGGGTGATATCAGCCCATACAACACTGCCGGTGATCGGCATTCCCCTCGATGCATCCCTCCAGGGGATCGATGCTTTATTCTCCATGGTCCAGATGCCTCCCGGCGTGCCGGTGGCAACCATGGGTGTGGGCAAGGCAGGTGCAAAAAATGCAGCCCTGCTCGCAGTAGAGATCCTCTCGCTTATGGACGATTCTCTTCAGGTAAAGCTCGACCAGTACCGCCAGGACATGAAAAAGAACGTGCTGGAAGCAGACGAGAGCATAAAGAAGCTGTAGAGATGCTCGTTACCTCGGATGTATCAAAGATTGCATCCCTGCTGAAAGAAAAACCCGGCTCTGTTATCGCCTATCCCACCGAGACCTTTTACGGTCTCGGTGCATTGATATCAGACCATGGCGCCATCGAGCGTATAGTACAGGTCAAAGGCCGTGATGCAGCCAGAGGCATGATCGTGCTCGCCGCTGATTTGAAAATGGTCTCGACGGTCGCTGAAATCGATACCCGTTCAATTGACCTCCTCAACCGTTTCTGGCCCGGCCCGCTCAGTGCCCTGCTCTGGGCAAAACAAAGCATCGATCCTTTCCTGGCGCCCCAGGGCAAAATTGCCGTCCGCATCTCTTCCCATGTCAACGCACTGGAACTGATCAGAAAAGCAGGCCCCATCACCTCCACCTCTGCCAATATCTCGGGCAGGCCTCCCGCGCAGACGCCCCAAGATATCACTACGCAGAATCTCCATATCGACGGTATCCTCGACGGGGGGAAGACACCGGGCGGGAAACCCTCAACCCTCATTGACCTTACGGTCTGGCCGCCGATGTGCCTCCGCGAGGGGGCAATCCCGTTTAAAACCATCCTTCCATAACAACCGCGCCAGCCTTAACCATCAAGAATTTCTCAGTCCCTATTCCCCGATAATCTTCACAAGCACCCGCTTTCTTCTCCGGCCGTCGAACTCGCCGTAGAAAATCTGCTCCCAGGGGCCGAAGTCGAGCCTGCCTTCGGTGACGGCAACCACAACCTCACGACCCATGACCTGTCGCTTCATGTGCCCGTCGGCATTGTCTTCACCCACGTTGTGGTGATACTGGGAGACCGGCTCATGCGGGGCAAGCTTTTCCAGCCACACCTTGTAATCGTGATGCAGGCCTGACTCATCGTCATTGATGAATACGCTTGCCGTGATATGCATGGCGTTTACCAGGACCAGGCCTTCCTTGACGCCGCTTTCCCGTAAACACTCCTGTACATCCGGGGTGATATTGATGAATTCCACCCGGTTATTTGTATTGAACCAG
>CAYRCP010000208.1:0-4077 GCA_964422755.1 uncultured Bacteriovoracaceae bacterium
TCCGGCAATTTGCCCGCACCGAATATCACGAGCACGATTACCAGGATTATGATCAATTCTGTAGGGCCGAGACCAAACATTTATGTCCTCCTTGTGCTTTTTTTTGAATTACCATACTTATTCTGCTTAGGCAACAAACGAAGATCAGATTTTCAATCATCCCCGGGCGAAACCGGCAACCCTTCTCAGATCAGTTTGTATGATGTATCGAGCCCTCATGAGAGACGGCCTCACGGTATACCATTATATAATCAATATAGGAGGTTGCCTGCGCTCCCGTATTATCCGAGTCAGCCATGATACCGAGTGTGGCCCTGCCGGGAGGTTTTTCATTGAAGGCCCTTTCATAATCCTCGATGATATTGATTTCTTCTGTAACCCATGTGCCTGCGTGTGCATCACCTTTTTGCAGAAGGATCATCATGCTGCGGTGGGTATACACACTCACCAGGATATCCTCTTCATGCTGCCGGTTCGCCCAGATATAGTTCAGCGAACTATGAGGCGGGTACTGACCGTACAGGGTTTTGACCGCCGCGTATTGTGCGCGCTCAAAGAAGCCGGCCTCCTCCGGGTCATACTCAAATGCGATGTAAATCCTGATGGGATAGTCATCACCTTCTTTGGTTTTTGCATTGCCCTTTTCCATGACTGAGTCGATCTTCCATCTCCACTTCACCCGGGGGAAGGCGTATACATCAAAGGGCTCCGTATAGATGAGCAGAGAGGCGGATGCCTGGCTGTACGCCTTCAGGAAGGTATCATTATCCTGTTTTTCAATACTGTAGGAAGTATGCCGCTCGATCTTCGGGAAAAATTCTTCTTTCCACTTTACAAGGTCCTGAAAGTCCTCCCTAAACAGAACCAGGTTGTCCTGCGAATATCCCTGAACAACAAAACTCATGAAAAAAAGAAACGCCAGGAAGGTTCTGTTCACCATCATGTCCGCTCCCCCCCTTACTCTTATACTATAAGGGCTCGGCTTATGGTTTCAATCCTTCCCGGAGCGAGAGTGAACGGCCTCAATGATGAGATTGGCGGTAAAAACCCCGATGTATACAAAGACTGCGGTGCCTCCGGTTGAGACAATCAACCCCGGCTGCATGAAATTTACGAAAAAAATGATTGCAACAGTGGCTACGAGAGAAACCAGTGCCGTTATGATGAGATACTGAACGTCAAACTTGAATAGCCCCATATATCCACTCATGAAACGCGTTATCAGGACTACTATATCGCCGCGTCTGCCGGCTCGCAAGGACTAAAATACTTTGGGCTGAAAAGTCTGTTTCTCCGAAACAGGCCCTTCAGCCCAAAAGCCGATCTTCATTGATCGTTATGTTACGGCCTCTGCAGTCAATGACTGCCTTTCAAAACTCAGGATCTGCCTTTATGTTCAAGAATAAAGGCAGATCCTGATAGGTTTCGTTATTCCGGGCGAGCCCGTGCCACCATTACTCCACCTTTTTGAACTTGCTCCCTGCCGCGCCGCAGACCGGACATTGTCCGGGCGCCTTCTTCTCCGCCGTATAGCCGCACACAGGGCAGATATAGTAGGGATACTCCTCCTGATCAGTGGACAGGCTGTCCAGCAGTTTTTTATAGAGGGCTGCATGCACCTTCTCCACCTCGAGTGCATACCTGAAACTCCTCTCGGCCTGTTTGTTTCCCTCCTCTATGGCTGCCTCGAGCATCTCCGGGTACATGTGTTCAAATTCATGGGTTTCACCGTCAATGGCCTTTCCAAGATTATCCCCGGTATCGGCAATTTCACCCAGGGCCTTCAGGTGGTTTTTCGCGTGCACGGTCTCTGCCTGAGCCGCGGCCCTGAACAGGCGTGCCACCTGCGGATACCCGTCCTGCAGGGCCCGATCGCCAAATGCCTCATACTTCTGGTGCGCCTCAGATTCTCCAGCAAAAGCCTCTTTTAAAAATTCCATGGATTTTGACATACGATCGTAATCTCCTTTCACATTTTTCCTGGTGCTGAGTGTTAAAACAAAAGCCCTTTTAAAACAGATAGTCACCGCCTTAGTCTTAGTCAAGAGCAGAAGCGATTATAAATCGCCTCTCCCCCCGCCCTCCCGCCTGGACAACACCCCTGCCCCATGCTATTCTTTTTTCAATGCATACGAACAAGGATCTGCTCATCTTCACCGATCTGGACGGCACGCTGCTTGATTATAACACCTATTCCAAAGAGGCGGCACTGCCGGCATTGGCCGGACTCGGGAAGCACGATATCCCGCTCATCATATCCTCCAGCAAAACCAGGGCAGAGATCGAGCCAATGCTCGACCTCCCCACCATGTCTCAGGTCTTTATCGTGGAAAACGGCAGCGCCATTTTTTTCCGGTCGGACCTCGATCTGGATCCAGGTGATGATACAAAACCCTACGGCAGCTATGAGGCACTTATCCTGGGTGAGTATTACGCCAGAATACTCGAGGTGCTGCACCAGGTCCGGAGGGAGTTGGGGGTGAAGCTCCGGGGATTTTCCGATATGAGTGCCGCCGAGGTCGCTCAGGCCACCGGGCTGGACATTACCTCCGCCGTTCGCGCAAGACAGCGCGAGTTCTCAGAACCTTTCGACTTTGCCGGAGAACTCTCTGAACTGAAAAACCTTATCAGTGCATTAGAGGACAACGGGCTCACCTGCATATCCGGCGGCAGGTTCCACCATGTGCTCGGACGCTGCGACAAGGGCCGGGCGGCAAAAAAAGTTGTGGATATCTATGAAAAAAACCATCCCGGCATTGTCCGCAGGATTGTCGCCCTGGGCGACAGCGAAAACGATATCCCGCTGCTTCAAGCTGCGGATGTTGCGGTAATCATCAAACGCCATGACGGTTCCTTTCTGGAGTATGAGCCCAGCCCTCACCAGGAGGTCATCAAACCCGCCGGCATCGGTCCTGTGGGATGGAATGAAGCCGTGCTGGATCTTCTGCGCAGAAAACCTCGTTCCCGGTGATTCCGGTACGGCCCTCACATCGTTAATATCATCGTGCTGCCTCGAGTTATCAAGAACCATGCCGTGCACAGACAAGATCACTTGACCAACGGGGCTGTCCTTGTATATGGTGATGACGATATTGATTTCTTAACAGCAAAAGGAACACGCACACATGATCAAGACTGATGTGGTCATCATCGGAGGTGGCGCTACAGGTTGTGGCATTGCCCGTGACCTGACCTTGCGGGGCATCCACCACTATCTGGTGGAAAAGGAAGACTTTGCAAACGGTGCTACAGGCGCCTGCCACGGATTGCTCCACAGCGGTGGGCGCTATGTGGTCAACGACCCTGAAGCCGCACAGGAGTGCATTGCAGAAAATACCATCCTGCGCAGGATTGCCCGAAAATGCGTGGAAAAAACCGGAGGCCTGTTCGTGCGCCTTCCCGGCGATTCCAAAAGATTTCGCGACGAATTTTTAAAAAACTGTGATGCGGTGGGTATTCCCACGGAAGTGCTTTCCCCATCCCGGGCCCTGGATCTGGTGGAAAACCTGAACCCTGAGATGGAAGAGGCCATCACGGTCCCGGACTGTTCCATCGACCCGTTCAGGCTGTGCATGCTCAATGCATTCAGTTCCAGGCATCGCGGAGGCGGTGTGCTCATCCATCACAAGGTTATCGAGATCATCAAGGAAAAGGGCACCTGCGTCGGGGTGAAGGCCCAGGACAGGTTCACCTCTCAAATCAAGGAAATCAGGGCAAAGATCATCATCAATGCCACCGGTGCCTGGGGAGACCAGATCGCACAGCTTGGGGGCAGCGAAGCCCCCATGACCCTGTCAAAGGGCAGCCTCATCATCTCCAATCACCGCCTCACCAACATGGTAATCAACAGGCTCAGGCCCCCGTCTGACGGGGATATCATCGTGCCCAACGAAGCGGTATGCCTTGCAGGTACAACGTCGGTCCCCGTTCTTGATCCCGATAGTATCGAGGTTGACCCGCATGAGGTGGATATCGTTGCCTCACAGGCAGAGCAGCTGATCCCCATGTTCGGTTCCACCAGGCTTATCAGGGCATATACCGGTGTACGGCCACTCCTGAAAGCACAGGGAAGCGACG
>CAYRCP010000209.1:0-4047 GCA_964422755.1 uncultured Bacteriovoracaceae bacterium
ATGCGGATAACGTATGCCAGCGCAGCAGCAGCATACAGGAACAGTGCAGTGATCAAAATGCTGTGTTCATTCATAAGGTGTCCTCCCGTTCATATATGCTATAGATAACATATTTTAAAATCAATAAAAACTTCCGGGTCCTGACAGATTGGTGCTGTGAAAAAATACAGCAAATGGTTTGATTTTCCGATTGACACAAGCATGTTGTTTTTATTATGTCGTTAATTATATATATTAACTATAACCTAATGGAGGATGCATTATGAGGAAATTTTTTGTCGCAGCTACGATCGTACTTATCCTTGCTCCATATGCCTGGGCGCAGGACGATTCATCATCAGACTCCGATTCTGGAGTGTTCGAATTGGGCGAAATTTTCGTAACCGCCAAACAGGAGAAGGTAGACATTGCCACGACGGTCACCACCTACAGCCAGGAAGATATCAAGGCACAAGGTGCACAGAATGTGGCTGAGGCATTGGACCAGCTTCCCGGACTGGATGCGCAGACAGGAGGAAAAGGTGAGACCAAGGTAAGCATCCGCGGATTCGACCAGGGCGATGTCAAGGTGCTCATCGATGGCGTCCCGGTCTATGAACAGTACTACCGGACCCTGGACCTTTCACTGATACCGACGGATGCCATATCTAAGATCGTCGTAACCAAGGGTGCCTCTTCGGTGCTCTACGGTGCCAACACGATGGGCGGAGTCATCAATATCATCACCAAGAAAGGGAGCAAAGAACCGGTAACCGAACTCATCAGCTCCTATGGCAACAACGCTACGCAGGCATATATCTTCAATCACGGCGCAGCATTCGGCGATTTCAATTACTGGCTCACAGGCAGCTACCGTTCGTCTGACGGGTTCGAACTCTCCCGCGACTTCAATGAAAACAATCCACATACCGGAATCGGTACGGAGTACAATGAAGACGGCGGAACCAGAGACTCAAGCGACTACATCAAACGCACCATAAATGCCAAGATCGGGTACGAACCCGATGCCGAAACAAAACTGTATCTCTCGTTTGACTATCACAACAATGAACGCGGCGTGCCCACCGAATTCTCACGATACTGGTACTTTACCAAATGGGATCAGTGGCATGCCAACCTCGTGGGTCAAAAAACCTTCTCCGATTTCTTTACCCTCAAGGGTAGGATTTTCTATACCAAACACGACGATGAACTCACCGATTCAAGCTGGGATGCAGACCATACTACGGACAGAAAATGGTTTGAAACCAGCGCATATGACGGCTTCTCTGAGGGTGCTGAGTTGCAGACCTCCTTCGATTTTGGTGATGCAAGCCTGGTAAAACTCGGCTTCAACTATACAAAAGACAACACGAAACAGAATGAATATTACGACGACGAGTGCTTCAGCGTAATCCGCTTTGGGGACAGCGTCGGCGATCAGCCCGAAGAAGAATATGAGACCGACACCTATACCTTTGCAATAGAAGACGAAATCAATCCCACAGATAAACTGTCCTTGGTGTTTGGCGCGAGCTACGATTACTATGATCCCAAAGTGGCAACAGATGGCGGGGTTGACCTTCCTGAAATACCAGACAGTTCTTCCACCTTTAATCCCCAGGCAGGTATTGTCTACTATGCCACCGATGCTACCTCGATTCACACCTCTGTCGGAAAAAAGACCAGGTTCCCGCACATGAAAGAGCTCTACAGCGGCTATGCCGGCGGCAACCCCGATCTCGACACACAGACGACTATTGCCTATGAGATCGGAGTAGATCAAAGATTCAACAGCCGCGTCCAAGGATCAATCACATACTTCTACAACGATATCACCGACCTGATCGACAGAAGAGAGGTTGACGGCGAAATGATATACATCAATGTCGACGATGCCGTCTACCAGGGCGTCGAGGTCGCACTGAACATGAACCTCACCGACAGCCTTTCTGCCGGCGCGAACTACACCTACCTGTCTGCCCAGGACAAGGAAACGGACAGCGCCCTTCCTTTCAGGCCCCGTCACAAGGTGAATCTCGATATGCGCTACCAGTTCCCCTTCGGACTGACAGCCAACGTCCAGGGCGCCTATACCCAGCGGCAGTTTGATGACGATGACCCGGCGAGAAAACTGCCCGATTTCTTCCTGCTCAACGCCAGACTCGACCAGAAGATTTCACTTGTCAGCAAACTCGACACCACCATTTTTGTCGAGGGTTCCAACCTGACTGATTTAAACTACGACGAAGGCAGCGGCCCTGAGCCGGGAAGAATGTATAACGCCGGACTCGCTCTCAGATTCTAAACGTTTTTTCTCGATTCCAAAGAGTATCATGAATCGATTCTTTGCGCGATTCATGATACTCTTGTTCATAGTTAAACCAAAAGGTGTATCAATATGGAATGGCTAGCCAAAAGCGGTATTGTTGGATACGTCCTCGCAGGCATCTCCGTTATCACCCTGGCAGTGTTTCTTGAACGTTTAGTTATCCTTCTCTGGGAGAAACGACGTTTGAGGCTCGGCAAAGGGCTCATGGAAAAGGTTAACGACATGATCCGGGAGAATACCGGTATGCCTCCAAAGCAGCTTGCTGAATTGATCTCGTTCAAGATTGAAGACAAGATCGAGCAACTCTCTTCGAGCATCACATTCTTGCGGTTGTCTTCGACTATCTCACCCCTGTTGGGTCTGCTGGGTACGGTCCTCGGCATGATTAAGGCATTCAAGCAGGTATCCGAGATGGGTGGTATGGTGAAACCGGCCGTACTTGCCTCGGGGATATGGGTGGCACTGCTGACCACGGCAGAAGGGCTTGTTGTAGCCATCGCGGCATTTTTCATGTATCACTACCTCCAGCACCTCGTGGGCAGAATCGGGAAAACCATTGCCCGCCAAGCCGAGGTGCAGATTATCGAATACAGCAATGATCCGAATAAATCATAAACCCAAAGACAACGAGTTCATGAGTATAGAGATGACTCCCCTGGTGGATGTCGTCTTTCTCCTGCTCATCTTCTTTCTCCTGACAACGACGTATATTAATCCCAGCATGGATTTGAGTTTGCCGGAGGCTGAAACGGCCGAGTTCGACGACCATACGGATCCATACACCATAGAGATCGCTCGGGACGGATCTTTTATGATTAATCAAGTCCCTGCCGTGATCGAAGATCTCACAAAAATCCCTTTGGGGAGCGACGTGCTCCTGCTTGAGGACAAAGCCGGACCATATGGTGTATTTGTCGAGATCCTCGATACACTCAGGAAAACAGGTCTTACGAAGATCTCCATTGTGACGGATGAAAAAACTGATTAGGATCATCCTCTTCCTCTCCATATCGCTTGCCATCCATCTCCTGATCTCTGAGTTTGTGGATGCCGCGAGGATAACGCGACCTCACTACCAGCCGGTATCCGTCACCCTGTTACAGAAAAAAACCCCGCAGGAAAATATCATTGCTCAAAAGCCCCTGCCCAAACCGCTGCCGAAACCCAAACCCAAGCCCAAGCCAAAACCGAAGCCCAAGCCAAAACCGAAACCCGAACCACCTCCCGAAATCGTGGAGGAACCACCTGTTCAGGAAGAAATCTTGCCGGAGGAACCCCAAGTCGTGGCTCAGACTGCATCTGCCCAGATCGTGGATCGTGAACTCATGATAAATCTTTACCAGGAGAAGATCCTGAATATCATCCGCCACAACCTCTATTACCCAAAAAGCGCACGCAGAAGAGGGCTTCAAGGTACGGTTACTCTTCAGTTCACCATAGACAGCCAGGGCAAGGTCAGCGACATATCGGTACATACCCCGTCGGGATACGGCATCCTGGACAAGGCTTCGGTGGAAACCATAAAGAGATGTATCTTCCCGTCGCCTCCGGAGAGTTGCCTGACCCTGAACATCCCCATCACCTTTAAGCTGGTAGGAGACTCGTAGAATGGAAAAGACACTTATGGAAGTAACGAGTCTGAGTTTCTGCTACGAGGAAAAAATCCCCGTGTTTAGAAATCTATCATTTACCCTGAAGCAGGGGATGCTCTACAGCATCATGGGCGGAAACGGTTC
>CAYRCP010000210.1:0-3995 GCA_964422755.1 uncultured Bacteriovoracaceae bacterium
AATATTGGGTTGTCTGTGGTGATGCTGGCTTTGTGTATCTGCTGGGGGTGCGGTGCCGAAATAGAAGAAGATGAAGATTATGGTGAGATGATGGAAACCTATGATCTCTTCACGGTTGACACCCTGTGGGATGCACTGGAAAATGACGAAGACTACAGCGGCAGCTATATCCTCGTGCAGGGAATCGTGTTTGATGTGGATGCAGATGAGAATCTGGTTTTCCTCATAGACGGTGATACTTCAAGAACCGTTGAGTGTGAATTCAGCTCCAGTGTGGACCTGACTGACCTCGAGGAAGTGCTGGATAACAATGATGACAGCGATGATGAAGATGTCGTAACCATTGCCGGCATATGCCGCTATTATGAATATTCCACGAGCTATCCCTACCTTGATAGTTGTGATTACTTCTATGTGAATGATGATGAATAGTCTTGTGTAAAAATTCTTGTGCCTGGGAAGAGGGGAAGTGAACCAGGTGCGCAAATTAAACCATGCCCATGTTTTTTCCCAGACACTTTCCTTTGTAAATCTCCACATTCTCCACAGGGTTTCTCCACAATGTTCCGGTATAGAAATTCGGAGATACCATACTTAATTAGAATTATACGAGAATTGAGTATGGTGTCACCGGAATTGGCAAATCCTAAACAATCATCACAGGAAGAAATATGAACCCGTCTCTGATAACTGTCTCAACGAATTGTGTATGACATCACCGGAAATAAGTATGGTGTCCCCTGAATTACAGCGCTGGTCTTTATCTTTTGACTTTCCTAACGCCCAACGCCGAGCGCCTGTCTTTTTTTAAGATGGCCAGCTGCCGAAAGCCTGTTTCTTGAGCTTCATTTTACCGTCACCATCCTTGTAAATATTGATCCACGCATTCCAGTTCCTGGTATCCATTTCAGGATAATCCAGGCGATAGTGGCTGCAGCGGCTCTCTTTGCGCATGATTGAAGCCTTGAGCTTCATTTCGGCGCTCACAATCATGTTCGCGGTTTCAAAAGCCAGTCGCAGTTCATGCAGATTCGCAGCTCGAAGCATTGGCATATGATGATCTCTCAACTCTTCAATATAGGCCAGTGCAGCTTTTAGGAGGCTTTCTTTCTTGATGTATATTATGAAATTAGGAATCATGATGCCTTGCAAAATTTGCGTCACCCAGGCAGGACTATAACCGGCCGCTCTCTTTAGAGGTGCAAGGATCTCTTCTCGTACTTCATTCATTCTGGCTTTTGAGATTTCAGGCATTTCAACGCCCCGGCAATATTGCGCTGCCGCCTCGGCAGCAACAGCACCCTGTACTGCAGAACCGGCCAGTGAAGATCCGACCTGGGTATAGATAGCGCCGGCCATATAGGAACCCAATGCATCACCGGCAGCGTATAAACCCGGGATGGTTGATGCACACTTTTCATTGATGGGTACCAGGCCTTCCGACTTGTGGATAGACATGCCGGCAGAGGAGCCACCGACGGGTATACCGCCCCTTCCGGGAGGCGCTCCGCCCTCTTTGGGCGGGCCACCAGGTCTGGTCTCCCCTTCGCCCTGGGGAGGACCGTTTCGTTTAAATTCATCAGGAACATAGGGCCCGCCTTCTGCCTCTTTGCCTCCTGCTGTCCCAGGAGGGGACATCTTAACCGGGTTTCCGGACATGTAAGCCATGTAATTCAAATCCACACCTAAATCATGGTGCACTTCAACACCCGTAACACCAGGTTTTCTCTCGAACATACCATGCCAACCGTCAAAGCAGGCTGCCGCATTTGCAGCTTGTCCGGGATGTCCGTCGTTCCATTCCTTGCCGGTCACTTTGGCGCCAATATTATAGGCCATGATTGTACCATCGTGGGTGAGGTCACAGATAGGGAATCCATTGGGTTTAAATCCACCGGCTCCCGTACACAGGATCACACTCTTCACTCTGAAAGCATGTATTTTTTCTTCATCGAGGCTGAAACCAGCTGCACCTGCAATGCGACCCTTTTCTTTAATGAGATGAGTGATTACGATTCTCTCCAAGACTGAAATATTACGCTCTTTGATGGGTTTGTTAAAACAGTTGTTATACAGAGGTGATTCAAAAAATCCCCATTCCCTCAGCTCATTGACACGAGCAAGCGAATGCTCGGCCATTTGCCGGGTATAAACCGGATTATTGGTTCCCAGTGCAGAACGAGAGACTCGATCTACAAACTCGTCGAGGCTTACCTTTGTAGTGCTTGGATCGAATGCGAATATTCCTTTTGCAAAAGGAGTTTGCCCGGATGACCCCAGACGTCCCTTGGAGACAAGCATCACTTTGGAGCCCGCATCATGTGCTTTGACAGCTGCAAACAATCCCGCCATTCCGCTGCCGATAACCAGCACATCGGCTTTGTTTTGGGCATACGCCATTTTATCTGCATCAATCTCAGAGATATTGGCACTGCACTCTCCGCGCTCAGGGAATATCCCCATGGCGGCCATTGCCGCAAGTCCGGTCGCGCCTCCTGCAAGGCTCATGAACGTGCGGCGTGACATATTTGTTGTTCTTTGATCTTTAATCATTTATATCTCTCCGGTTTTCTTGATTATTCCCGAGGTGTACGTCTTCACAACGAGCGCAACGC
This sequence comes from uncultured Bacteriovoracaceae bacterium, assembly GCA_964422755.1. Classification (GTDB taxonomy): domain Bacteria; phylum Desulfobacterota; class Desulfomonilia; order UBA1062; family UBA1062; genus DSAD01. The sequence goes on from CAYRCP010000210.1 coordinate 2,616, forward strand.
CAAAGGCGGCAAGAAGGATAATGTAGGTTGACATGGCAAGGTCTGCATGACGGCCAAGATCGATGGCGTGCCATGCGGCAGCAGAAATGAACGCAATTGCCAGGATGCCATGGAAGACCCTCCAGCTTTTATATTTTATCGGAAGTTTTTTACGCGCAAGGGAAATTATTCCGAGTATCAGCATAAGACACCAGGCAACGAGTCCCAGGACAACGCCCCTGCTTGTATATGTGGTAATGATTGTGACGAAAGCATCTACAGGATCAATACCGGACTCAAAAAATCTTGGAACCACCAGAAAAAATGGATGGAACAGCAATACCGTTACACTGATATAACCGATTATCTTATGGACCTTCTTCAGCCTGTTCATCTTGAGGTCTTTGAGCGCGCAGCTGTTTGTCCGTGTAAAATAAAACAGCCCCATCATTGAGCAAAACGCAAGAATTGTCACAGCAGAAAGTGATTCCTTCAGCAACGTTCGCTCAGGGAAGTTGCCCAGTGCCAGGATAAACAGGGGTATGCCGGAAAATACAACTCCTGCACTGATAAGAAAATTGCTTTTGAAATAAGATCTCATCTCTTATCCCCATGAAACCACCACCGGAATAGACTTCTCCGGTGAAATGGTTATTGCATCCACAGGACAATACATCCTGCACAGGTGACATATCTGGCAGTCAGCCGGATATGCGATGAACGCCTTTTTCGTCTTTGCATCCAGGCGGATAACATCTGTAGGGCAGGTCTTCACGCATATCCCGCAGCCGATACAGCCTTTAATACTTTTGATGGTCATGATTTTATCATCTTTCCTTTTCTTTAATCTCCGGCGTTGTCTCTCAACCTGCCGTCAGAATCTCCCTGTTATTTTTTTGTTGTCCCTGGATTAGCAAATGACAAAGTTGACATTTTTGCTGTTGTTGCAAAAGCCTGAAGCACTGCCAGACACCTGCCTGTGCCAGCCGTTTCTGCAAATTGATTTGTCTGATACCATACCACTGGGCGGAAAAAAACAAGTCACGTCAGAAACTATGAAATTCCCGCAGGTTATCGCAGCAGCAGGTTTTGCTTTTGGGGAAACAGGTTCAGCAGTTTTATGGTTTAATCTCTTTATTGTCAGAGGCTCATGAATCCGGGTTTATCTTCGGTGCTGTAAAACGATCACACTTGACCATCCGGCGTGATCGTTTTACAGCACCGAAGTCAGATAAACCGATTCTGGATTATGTCTCTTCGGGTCTGATAATGTTCCCTGTAAAAAGGCAGATGATTATCATCTCAACCGGTGATATCGATGGAAGAGATTTTTCCGTCATCACCATTTTGTGCCTTCAAGAACTCCATCAGTTGTTCTATCCTGTCGTCTCCCGTGTTTTG
>CAYRCP010000211.1:0-3995 GCA_964422755.1 uncultured Bacteriovoracaceae bacterium
TGGTAAAAAGCGCCTTCATATTGAATTCTCAGCGGTCTGGCCATGACTCAAATTAATCAAACATGCATCTCATTGTCAACGATAAAGATCTGACCCCGTATCCCTGTTAAGTAAGCTTAAGATCTCTTGACTTTGACTGTCTTGAAGTTATTTTCTTAACATTGTGAATATCTTATAATCTTTGTGTCTCTGTGATGTATTACATTCATCACATCTTTTGTAATGAGCAATAATCAACTGATTGTTTTCAAAGTGTCTTTCATCAATGGGCGATAATATATAAACCTGATCTGTTTTCAGGAATAAGGAGGCAAATGTTATGCTTAGCAGGAAAACCTGTCGATCAATTTTCAAGGATAAAGAGTTCCTCATGATACTCATTGTAGGGGTATTTCTTATCTCGGCAAATCTCGTTTCTTCAACTGTTTTTGCATGGGGCGTTTCCTATGCCCCGCCCGTAAAGGTGATGCAGCAGAATCTCTATCTGGGGGCTGACATCTTCAAGGCTCTTGAGGCTGACCCCTCGGATCCGTTCGGTTTACCGAAAAAGATACAAGAGATCTACGATGACATAAATAATACTGACTTCTATGAGAGAGCAGATGCAATTGCGGATGAAATCGCGACAAATATGCCTGATATAATAGGACTCCAGGAGGTATCCATCATCAGCACTCAGCGTCCATACGGGGATTTTCTCTTTGGGACGACAGAACCGAATGCAACTAATGTAGAATATGATTTTTTAGAGATCCTCCTGAATGAATTGTGCGATCGGGGCCTTAGCTATAATGTTGCAGCATTTGTAGTGAATGCAGATGTCGAATTCCCAATGTGGCCCCCTGTTGGTTGGACCACTCTTCCTGATGGCACCCCTTTACCCCTACTCCCCGATGCGCGCCTGACTGACCGGGATGTGATCCTTGTGCGAAAAGGGGTCTGCTATGACAACGTACTTGGATCATCATGTAAAAATCCTTTAGAATGTAATGACCCCGGACCGCATTATGAAAACATTATCAGTTACACTATTGGAGAAACCAATGTTGATTTTATCAGAGGGTACTGCGCCATTGATGCGACAGTGAAGGGAACCACCTACCGTTTTTTCAACACTCACTTAGAGGTTGAGGGAAGCAGCATAAATCCTGATGTACCATATGTGCAGGTATTCCAAGCCCAGGAACTTATCTCTGTTCTGCAGAATGAGAACCAGCCGATTATCCTCGTTGGTGACATCAATTCTTCGCCGAAAGACACAACTCCTCTTCCCCTTCCTGTGGCGCCATATTTTATCCCACGACCCTACTGGCAGTTCAGCCTTGCAGGCTACGCAGATGTATGGCCACGAAGAATCTGGGACAGGAGCACACCCGGATATACCTGCTGTCAGGATGCTGATCTGCGGAATGAATTTTCAGCGTTGTCCGAGCGTATCGACATCATCTTTGTACGAAATGATCTGCGCCATCCGCCATTTTCCTTTACCGGTTTTGTGTTTGCCTGGACCATCGGCGACGAACAGGATGACAAAACAGTAAGTGGAATGTGGCCTTCCGACCATGCTGGGGTTGTAACTCGACTGAGAATCCCAATTATGAGATGATACATCTTTCTTAGGCCATCTCAAGAGACAGGGCATACTCATTGCCCTGTCTCTTATTATATTTGATCACTACTGTAGAGGTGGGGGTCACCCTTCTTGCCCTTGTTGCCTTATTCAGGACAAGCGCAGCCCTTTTCCACCCACGTGTGCATCTCCGAGGAGAACTCTTCGTGGCTTATCTCCGGAACCGTGCGACCCTCACCCGGGTTCCAACCCCACAAAACAAGCGGGTCCTCGTCAAGATGCCCGATGACCTGTTCTCCCGTCCTGCCACCATTCTGCAGCGGGTCTTTCAACTGGCGGCACAGTTCTGCCGGTGTACGACCCTGAAAGACCATGGGCATATTCTCCGGCGGCATATGCCAATTGGCTACACCGGGAGGCCCACCCGGCTGGTTTGCATCCCGGTGGCACATGGTACAGTTCATCGGATCGACCCCCTTGCCCTGCGGGCCTCGTTTGACATTGAACTTGTGGGGCTGCGAATCGTCCTTGATAGTCGGTGCATCACCTGCAGGATGACAGTTCATGCAGCGGGGATGAAAAAAGACCCGGGCTGCTTTATTAAAAGCCTTCTGCGACTCAACCATGTCCTGATCCGATGCTGCGACCGGATTCAACCATGGCCAGGCCACCGTGAAAAGCATGCACAGACAGAGGGCGACAATTATAAAAGACCGGGTTTCCATGTGTTCATGATCTTGCCTTCTTGCCATAGCGAACTCCCTGGACGCAGTTAATGAACAAAACATTTCATCTTCTTCAAGTATAATTGCCTTCCTGGTTCAGTCAAGCAACAGGAGGATACAACTGGCATTACATAAGAGGATTGCTGATTTGGCTTTTTATAACTCTGTCGGTGATGGTCAAGATCCGAGCCAAGACGTGAGCAAGATTGTACAGAGGCTCAAGGGGATAAGCTCACGAGTTCTGCTATCAGGATTTGCGCATTTAAAGAAGCAGTATCGGGATAGCATGTATGTGCACGGGATTTTTCGGCAGTGAATTTGGGCAATATAACAGATGCGATGATCAAAAAATACATTGATGAGCAAGGAGGTGAGCCGGTAATTGACGACACTCGATTTCAAATCGACCCATCTGATGAGTCGGAACTCGTTCTTCATACCCAATTATTCAAGAATAAAGATTTGCCCCCAGACCTTTTTTGACCCCAGACCTTTCCCCTGACCTTTATTCTTTCCTGATAATCGTTCCCGGACTCTCCCCATCCAGCGCCCGGGTAAGGGTTCCCTGTTTGTGTCCGTTGATAATCTTTATTTCCTGGACATTTTTTGCATCCAGCAGGAGCTCCACCAATATCCGTTCAAGGACCATATCGTCCATTTTGCGCTCGAGAAGTTCTTCTGCCGTAATATCTCTGATGAGTTCGGCATCTTGGTGTATGAACGGGTTTTTGGTATACAGACCATCACAATTTTTCACCAGGATACAGGACTTGGCGCCAAGAACCTCTGCTGCAAGAAAGGCGCCTGTATCCGTTCGGTGCTGCGGAATAAAGGTGCCTGGTGAGGGTTCTTCGTAATAACTGTAGGGCGGTGTTCCAGCCATTACCGGCAGCAGGCCGATTTTCATCAGCATGGGGATATCCATGATATTATCCGATTCAATGCGGATACCGCCATCATCAGCCAGAACGGCCGCTACCATCTTTGCATTCTGTTTGCTCACATCAGCGGTAAGCTCCGCGAGGATGCCGGTCGGCATTCCGAGATCAATGCCCACATCCATGACATGGCGGACCCGGACACCGCCGCCCACCACCACAAGCATCTTGTGCCGGTCTTTCTGTTCTACGATCTCGTCCAACAGCGGCAGGAGCACCGTTGACCCGAAGTCTATAGTGCCGTGTCCGCCGATCTTGACAACATTCAACTCGGGCGCGATCTTCACCGTTCGATTCTGCTTTTCTCCGTATTCCAACGATTTCCGTACCAGGGTTTCACCCTGGAGCCGATTGTCTATCTCTCTGCGTTTTTTCATGTTTTTAATCACCCAAGGTCCTTTCCCGAATAATAATGGAATTTATTTTCATAAAACTGCAGGCACTTATTACAATATAAGAAATTCATCTGTCTGGGGCAAGGAAAGCGTGCATGCATTGCTGCAGCATGATCAACGATAAAGATTTGCCCCCTAATCTTTATCCCTGATTTTTCTAATCTTTGATGTGAAACAAAACTTGATTTGCGATGTAAGCACCTTATCTATACCAGGATGGCATTATGCCCTATGTGGTGAATACGATTATTACAATGCCATCAGGTACATGAAAACAATACTGCCTGGTTAAACATCCTTTGCTTCTATCTTCTGCCTGAGATCATGCTCCCAAAGTCATGTCCTGCCTTCTGCCTGGGTTCTTGTG
>CAYRCP010000212.1:0-3992 GCA_964422755.1 uncultured Bacteriovoracaceae bacterium
TTAAAAGACACGAGATGAGATCAATTGCAGAACAGGTGATCTCGTATCATTGGATCTTGTATGGGCCATCTTCATTCCGGCAATGGACATCGGGACTGTTTCAAACACCAGCCGTCCTTTGCTGTTCTCAAAGACCTTTCAATGTTTAATCCAATCAAAACACTACATATACTCTTCAAGGCCACATCGGGCACAGACACGGCTTTTATTGTATGACTTGATTGAATCTTCGTCTTCGCAGATCCATTCTCCGAATTCATGAAGCGTGCGGGTGACCTTGACCCCGCAACGCAAACAGATCCTGACCTGTTTGCAGCAATAATCCAGTTCATAGTGCCAGTCGCCGAACACATGAGAAGTAGCGCGACATTTCTTATGGGAACATCGTGAGCATATTGTCGTTTCTACGCAGGAGTTCTCATTTGAAAGATGCCACTCGCCATATTTGTGACCCAAAAAGGTACATAAGCCGTTTTTCATGGCAGATCCCTCCAAAATGAACTCGGGAGGATACAATGTGTTGTCTCATTATACTACCAAAGATAAACACAAGTGGAGCAAAATCAATACAGGGCAGATCTCCAGATTGTCAAAGATCCCGCTGGTTTTTTGAGGGGCTGTTACCTTTGAGTCATGCATGTACGGTGTCAGCACGGCTCCACAGGGATGTCTCGCACTGAATTCATCTACCAGGCGCCACTCGCAGCTGTCGCCCCCTGCGATGCAATCAGTAAACCACCAGTTTCCTGCCGGCAAGCCGCGCTTTATTCCTGATTCGTTTGCTGATCACCTGGTGTTGTTTTCCGGCAGCGAGCCCGATATAGAGAACATCTGCTGTCCGGGCTCCCAGAAGGGCTGAAGCGTTTTTCAACAGGCCGGTCATCCCTGTGGTAAAGCGGACAAGGGCAGAAGGCGCAGCTGAAGAAACAACGATAAGTGCGAGCTTGTCCCTGGTCTTTCTCCTCGGTTTCGGGCGCATCATCCCCCATGGCCAGTACCCAAGGCATACCAGCCGTTCAATGAACTGCTTCATGACGGCAGTGACTGTTCCAAAATTCATAGGCGAGCCAAACACGATGGCGTCGGAGGCTTCGATTTCGTCGAGAATGCTGTTCATATCGTCATCTATGGGGCATATGCCTCTTGAGATATCTTTTTCCTGTGTGCATGTTCTGCAGTTTCTACAGAACTCAATATAGTTATCGATCAGATATATCTTCGATACTTCGGCCCCCTCCTCTTTGGCAGAAGAGAGGATTTCATCAATCACGGTATCGATGATTCCCTGCTTTCTGTAGGTTCCAACAATTGCCGTTACCTTCATAATCGCTCCGTTTAATGCACGATCTGACATCGTCACCTTCATACAAAGCCACTGTTGTTACACCATGTCTTTTTAACATGTCTTTCTGATCCAGATCCATCCCTCTTTCATTGCCGTCGATGCATCCTCCGGAGGGTAGGCCTTTCCCGACAGGAAATCGCCGCCTGCCAGGACGCAGAGGATGGCATCGAGCACATCATGGTTGTGCTCTGCACTCGAGATGTCAACAGCGAACGTGATTTCCTGTCTCAGCCGTGTGAGGATAGCTTGTCTGACCTCGAGCTGTTCTCTCTTTTTATATCCCGATGAAGGTAAGCGGCTGGCAACCAGCGTACCTGCAGGATACACCTCGATTGCTGCAACGCTGTTTGTGAATGCAGGTTCCCATGCCAGGGGTATTTCGCGGCCGCTCAGTTTGCGGATCTTGTCCAGCAGATTCAGGGCTGCATGAGCGGTTCTGGCAATTCTGTCGGCCCCGACATCAAGGGGCTGCTTGGACAGACATTTTCTCACAAATCTGTCGGTTTCTCTCCGGAACAGGAGATCGGCAGCTGTTTCGAGAGGTCTTCCAGCCTTGTGACTGGCAAGTGATATCGACAGGTTTTCCGGCCAGCCCAATGGTGCGTCAACGGCAAGGAGTAGACGTTTTGTGCAGGATATAAACCTGCTTACATAATTCGAAACAGGCAGCAGCTCTTCTTTTGAGGGGAGGGCCGTCAGCACAACCTCACCGGCTGACCACTCCCCGACAGCAACGCCGATATTCTTATCCTCAACAGCGCAGTCTATGCCGATAATGGTGGTGGTGTCTGCCATGTCGAGTAAGTTCTATCAGACATCATCGAATGTATTCAAGCTATATGGAAATAGATTGCATAACCAATCAGGAGCAGGGAAATTACCCCAAAGGATAAAGCATTCATCTGTTGTCAGAACCGTGCGCCAACAAGTGGTCATTGCGCGGTCCGACGGTGTAATCTAAACCACATAATTCTTTGTTGTTATGAGACTGCTTCGTCGCTTCATTCCCCGCAATGAAAGGCTGTCAGACTTTTCTGCGGGTCCGTCATTATAAAAAGATCGAAAAGGTTTTCAGATGCCGTTCGGAATCACCGGGACCAGATCTATGAACTGGTCTCCTGCGCCGTTATCGATGAATACCCTCACGGTCAAATCATAGTCGTCCTCACCGTCAAAAGTGCCGATAGCCACGATCGAATACACGGTTTCCTCCTCGATGGTGACAGATTCAAAGGTCAGCAGCGGGGTGGTTTCCCCTGCAGCTGTGACCACAAACACATATGTTCCAGGATCTACTGCGATATACTCTTCAACGTCGGTGAACGAGACATCGCTGAATACCGCAGGCCCGTCGCCTGCACCTACTTTGATATCAACAGGATCAGTATCCGGTGATGCATGCACGAAGCGAACGCGAGCCTTGCCGGCCAGGGCATACCGGGAATCATCAGCTATTACCGGCTGAATGCTGGCTAATTCATTCATGGCAAATACGGTTATCTCTACATTGGGAAACAAAGCAAAGTCGGTGAGTGCAATTACAACCGGAGTGTCACTGCCGGCAGGTGTTACATCGATGTCATAGATGTCGGACGATACTGATGCATAGCCGGAACTTTCACCATACGGAAGATCTTCGATTGCAACAGAGTCATTTAGATAGACATCAACATCCGGTGCATCGTAACTTGCGTGAATAACGCGCACGCTTGAATTAAAGTCATTGATAAAATAGGTTTTATCATCTTCACTGCACCCGGTGAAGACAATGAGCAGGAATCCTATAGAAAATAGTACGGTCAAATGCTTATACGTTTTCATATTTCCTCCTTGTAATGTAACAAATGGTTTTTCTTTGTGGCTGGATTGCCAAGAAAACAAGGGAGAATCAACACTGGGGAGTGATCAGTAAATGCATAAATGAAAGATTACATCATTGACGGCCATTGCAAGATTTAATACCAGCCTGCGCCATAATTCCTTTCGTATGAATCATAATAGGCGGGCAGGAAAAGATGTCAAGATTGTTCGTCATACCTTGAGACAAAGCAAGATTTTTTTGACATCAATATAAGACGCTATCCTGGTTCGATTTGAGGCGGCCTGTCTGTGCCCTTGAGATATCGTTTTACTTCAGTGCATCTGTAAGAAAATTCAGAAAACGCTTCCAGGATTTGTTGTCTGCCGCCTTGTCATAACGGGCTGTGTCAAAAACGGTAAAGGCATGCTGCGCACCACCATAGGTAATCATTTCGTGTTTAATGCCGTCAGCTTCCAGTTCATTGGCCAGCTTTGCGAACTGGTCCATGGTAATGGCCGCGTCTGCTGAACCGTGCATGATCAAAATCTCACCCCGGGTTTTTGCATAGCTTTGTCCTTCAGGGGTTGCAAGGCCGCCATGAAAGGTGGCAAACCCTTTCAGGTCAGCACCGGATCGCGCCAGTTCAAGCACTGCAGCCCCGCCGAAACAATAGCCCACAGCCACAGCATTTTCGACATCGGCACCTCGTTTTTGTGCAATATCCAATGCCCCATTCATCAATGCCCGCATTTTTTCCCGGTCCTTATAGAGTTCTCCGGTATGCAGACGCTTGTCTTTATTTTCAGTTGGCCGCACGCCGGCGCCGAATAAATCAACAGCAAAGAC
>CAYRCP010000213.1:0-3985 GCA_964422755.1 uncultured Bacteriovoracaceae bacterium
ACAAGGCATATCTCGTGGGGGGGGCCGTTCGGGACCTCCTGCTGGGTAAACTGCCCAAGGATTTCGATGTGGTCACCGATGCCAGGCCGGGGCAGATCAAAAAACTTTTTGCCAACTGTTTCCTCATCGGCAGAAGGTTTCGTCTTGCCCATATCCGTTTCAGAGGGGGCAAGATCATCGAGGTCGCGACATTCAGAAAGGAACCCGATGATTGTGAAGAGGAAAACACCGACAGGAATAACACCTTCGGGACCCCCGTAGAAGATGCCTTTCGACGGGATATCACGATCAACGGCCTTTTTTATGATATCTCGAATTTCTCCATCATTGATTTTGTCGGCGGGCTTGAAGACATACGCAACGGCAGGGCATGTATCATCGGCAATCCCGTGGATCGGTATACGGACGATCCGGTACGCATGTGGAGAGTCTTGAGACATGCATCGCGACTGAATTTCACCATCGAAAAAGCCACGGCAGATGCCATTGCTGCCCATAAGGATCTCCTCAGGCAGTGTTCCGGCGCACGGCTCTTTGAGGAACTCAACAAGGATATGAATTCCGGATTCTCCTCTCCCCTGTTCAAACTGTTTCACCGCTTCGGCGTTATGCCCTGCCTTTTGGGGAAGATCGGTTCTTATGTTGAACAATCGAGCGGAGCCTCGGAAAAACTTTTTGCACTGCTGCAGGTAGCGGACTCTGCTGTGAAATCGAAGAAAAATCTTTCGGCCGAGGCCAGATATGCACTGCTGTTCTGGCCCTGGGCGCAGGAGTTGATCTCAAGCAGAGATTCGAAAGATATTGATAAGATACAGCTGCTTCACGATGCTTTCCTCGAGACTGATATGACCATAGTCATCCCCAAGGGTCTGAGGGCAGGGATTACCCAGACGATTTGTATCGTTGAGAGAATGTGCAGGGCAATGGAAACAGGGCGCATGAGATGGTCGCTGAAGAAGCGCTCACGGTACCTGGATGCATCCATGGTCTTCTCCATAATCCACACGGCGGGCATGCTGCCTGTGCGGGATCCCTTCGAGCATATCTTCAAAGAGAAATATAAATACATCCCGGTAAAGCGCAGGAAAAGAAGGTATAGAAAGAAGACCAAGATAGATGCGCCGGGCAGCGAAACCGTAAAACAGCCTGTATGAGTCTGAAATCTCTGTCTGCTTGCTCAGGAACCCTTTTGCAGTTCTTTGGCTGCAGAGAGTCTCAGCCAGGACAGTGCCCATATCAAGGCGAGCAGGAGCAGGGCTGAAAACAGACAGGCGCATATCAGGAGCAGGAATTTATAGCCCGGGTAGCCCGATATACCAAGGAGTCTGTCTTCGTCGGACAGGATTGAGATGGTATAGGGGGTTCCTTCAATGCTTCGCCAGGACAGCCATTCTTTCGGCGAGAACTTGTCGAGCCTGATCCAGTCTGTACCGTCTTTTTCCATACGCAGCTGTTTCATCATTTCGGAAGCATGCATGAATGTGCCGAATGCCTCTTTTATCGAAAGGTCATTCCCGCTCAGCCGCTGTATATTCGAAGCGATGATGGTGGTGTTCTCTATGATAACATACCCGAAAATATTGTTGAATGGCCATGATATGCTTGATGCCTCGATTCCTGATTCCAATTGATTACTCGCCAGTGTCAGGATCTTCTCCTGCAGGGAGACCATTTTTTCTACATGTTCCTGACGCTTCGTGTGCATCAGATAAAATATCGATATCCACAGGAAAATAAGGATGAGAAGGATCACTATCTCCACCAGGGATATCTTTTTTGCCAGGGTTTGGATTTGCACGGGGATGTTGTTTTTCATAATGAGCTTATTACTATCTAAGTTGATTGAATTAAGCAAGTATTTGGTTTGCATTTCATGTATTGCATATTATCCACATGTATGGTAGAGCTTATGACTAAGCGAAAAATACAACACATTGAAATTAAAGGATATATTCTATATATAGCAAATGGCACGATAGATGCATTAATCAGTCAAGAGTTAAGAGAGGATACGTTATGAGCAGAAGAAGTAATCTTGATATAGTATTAAAAAATATGGATACCAGCCGTGCCACGAAGATACTAGCAAAGACACTTTACAAGGAACTCATGAATAATGGGTTTTCTAATAAGGATATCATTAACTTCTCGAAAGAGATGCTTGAATTCATGGCTGCCGAGATGAAGAAAAAGGCAACATCTGAGGCTTCACACAAGAAGGATCGGTTACTTATCGGCTAGTTTCTCTTGGATAACCTCTAATACCTTTTGTACCACACCGGCAATATCAAGGTGTGTCGTATCAACCACAATGGCGTGTTCAGGAATAACCAGGGGGGAAGTGCCCCTGGTGGTATCCCTGTTATCCCGGGCTTTTACATCGTCTAAAACCTGATCATAGGTTATGGCAGAACCTTTTAAAACGAGTTCGTCATATCTTCTTTTTGCCCGTTCATTGACAGAGGCATCGAGGAAGATCTTGATCTGTGCATTGGGAAAGACCACGGAACCGGTATCGCGGCCTTCGGCAACCAGGGAATGTTTTTCCTTGAAAGATCGTTGTATGTTCATGAGCGCCTTTCTCACCGAGGGGTGGACAGCAATTTTTGAGGCAAGGCTGCTTATGTGGCTGGTCCTGATTTGCGAGGTCACGTCTGTACCGTTGAGTTCTACCCTGTCGCCGGCAAACGTAATCGCTGCCTTTGAGGCTATTGTGCCGCACTGCTCATCGTCGTGTATATCTGCACCGGCATCATCGATGGCCAGGGCAGCGGCTCTGTACAGCGCGCCGGTATCGAGGTAGAGATAACCGAGTCTTCGTGCTGTCTCCTGGGCAATCGTTGATTTGCCGGTCCCTGCAGGGCCGTCTATGGTTATGATGATGTGCTTCACGCCAGGGCCTCCATTGTGGAGAAGAAGTTGGGGTATGAAATATTGACACAGTCTGTATCATCCAGCTGAACATCGATGTCAAATGCTCTGGCCAGGATGTGAAAGGACATGGCTATTCGATGGTCGGAGAATGTCTGTACGGAACCGGAGTGCAGCAGCATTGGGCCCTCGATAGTCATGCCGTCATCCTTCTCGGTCACGGATGCACCCAGGGCCGTGAGCCCCTGGACCATTGCAGCAACCCGGTCCGTCTCCTTGACCCGCAGTTCCGCTGCATCTTTGATCTCCGTGCGGCCCTGAGCAAGGCACGCTGCTGTCACCAGTATCGGGATTTCATCGATGAGCGTGGGGATTTCCTCTCCTTGAATGGTGGTGGCATGCAGTGTTCTGCCCTTGACAACGATATCACCCACCGGCTCTCCTGCCGTTTCGCGGATATTTTCGATAGAGATATCTGCGCCCATTCTCTCAAGCACATGCAGGAACCCGGTCCTGGTCGGGTTGATGCATACATTCTTTATCAGGACCTCCGAGCCTGGCGTGGCTGCGGCCCACACCGCAGGGAATGCCGCAGACGATGGGTCGGACGGCACGGATATCTCCCGGGCAATGAGTTTGCGGCCTCCTGATATGCTGACCGTGTTGCCTTTGACTAATGGGGGTGCCCCGAAATAGGCCAGCATCCTCTCGGTATGATCGCGGCTTTTTGACGGCTCTCTCACCGTTGTTGTTCCGACGGCATTCAGTCCCGCAAGGAGCAGGGACGACTTTACCTGCGCCGAGGCAATCTCCATGTCGTACGAGATCCCTGCCAGGTCCCCTCCGTGGATGGCCATGGGGAGGTATCTGCCTGCCCTGGCCAGGAAACGTGCCCCCATTTTTTCCAGGGGCGTAATGACCCTGCCCATGGGCCTGCGTACGAGGGATTTATCGCCGGTGAGGATTGTCACGCCGTGGATGCCGGCACAGACACCGCTTAAAAGCCGTGCCGTTGTTCCGGAATTACCTGCATCGATTATTGCGTGAGGTTCCTGAAGGGTTCCCCCGGTCACCACCCAGACATCATGATCTTTTCTTACCTCGATGCCGAGGG
>CAYRCP010000214.1:0-3980 GCA_964422755.1 uncultured Bacteriovoracaceae bacterium
TCTACCATGGTCTATATCCCCTCCCTGACGGTCGTACAGCGCTGGTATCCCCACCGTAGAGGATTGGTAACCGGGCTCGTGAATCTGATATTCGGGCTTTCCGCATCTCCCATGTCACCGATCTTCAATAAGATGCTTTCCTCTATGGGGCCGGTCGCCATGACCACCACTGTCGGTGCACTTGCGTTGATTACCGGGCTTGTGGTTGCGCCCTTCATGCGTGTTCCCGATGAGCAGGTTTCCCCGTCTGCAGGACAGCCATCTCAGCAGGCGACCCTGGGCCGATCTTTGACCGTAGCTCAGGCGCTTCGGACCAGAAATTTCTGGCTGATGTGGAGCAGCTGGGCATTGGCAGGCGGTGCCGGGTTCGCCATGGTAACGCTGTCTACTCTGTTCGGTCTTCGCATGGGGCTTTCCATGGATCAGGCGGTGTTCATTCTGGCGGCATATGGCCTTATGAATGGCTTCAGCAGGATTATAAGCGGTTATCTTTCCGATCATATCGGCCGTAAGGCTACCATGTGCATGGCTTTCCTTATTGGAGGGTGCGCATACATTCTCATGCCGCACCTTAATGGAATTTATCTGTGGGCCCTTATGGCTGCTGGCGTTGCCTTTGCGTTCGGAACACTCTTTGCCGTTTCAGCTGCCATGGCGACCGATTGTTTCGGCATGAAGCATTTCGGGGTAATATTCGGGCTGATCTTTACGGCCTACGGCTTTTTTGCCGGACCTCTGGGACCATGGCTCGGGGGAAGAATTCTTGATATGACCCAGGGAAACTTTACCATTGTATTCAGCTATCTAGGCGGGTTTTATCTCATTGCAGCGATCTTGATCTCGTTTGTCCGCGCACAGGATGAGGAGACCGTAGAGAACGGGTGTGAACCGGAAATCTCCCTGGAGAAGGAATATGCTGTTATCGAGGACTAAGAGAATTTAAAGTTGTAAAAAAAGGTATATATAAACACATATAATTGATAAGGTAATTGCAAAAGTCTATGGTAATCACTCGCGCCTGGGCGTGGGTGATTACTTTCATGATTTTGCACGTATTTCATGTTTAACAGTAAAGGAGCTGGTTATGTTTTCATCACCGCAAGAAGTTATTGAAAGATTTGAACAGGTTAATTTCATTGTAAACAAATCGGTCGCAACGACCGTATTTATTGCACTGAAATTGAAAAGGCCGCTGCTTGTAGAAGGGCCCGCCGGAGTCGGTAAGACTGAGCTTGCACGGGTACTGGCAGAAACTACCAAAAGCGATCTGATCAGGCTCCAGTGCTATGAGGGGCTCGATGAAAGCAAGGCCCTGTATGAATGGAACTATCAGAAACAGCTTTTGAGGATCTATACGGACAGGAGCCAGAACAAGAACTGGGATGAGATCAAACACACGGTGTATTCCGAGGAATTTCTCCTGGAGCGGCCCTTGTTAAAGGCACTCATGGCACAGAAGCGCCCGGTACTGCTTATTGACGAGGTGGACAAAAGCGATGAAGAGTTTGAAAGTTTTCTGCTGGAGATTCTGTCGGACTACCAGATATCTATCCCTGAGCTTTCAACCATCACCGCTGAACAACCACCATTGGTCGTTCTTACGAGTAACAATTTCAGGGATTTCGGAGATGCGCTCAAGAGGAGATGCATTCACCTCTATCTCGACTACCCCCCATACGAGGAAGAACTCAAAATACTCAACCTCAAAGTGCCCGGTATACAGCAGAAACTCGCAGAAAAAGTTGTTGCATATGTACAGGCAATAAGGAAGCTGAAACTCAAAAAGGCTCCAAGTATTGCGGAGACGCTTAATTGGGCACAGGCTCTGCTCGAACTCGGTGAAGAAGATATCGATAACGAGGTAATCAAGGACACTGCGGGTGTATTGTTAAAATACCGCGGAGATATTGAGCAGGTTACCAGTCAGGATACTGCGACCCTTCTGAAGTGAGACCAGCGGTGAAGCCGATAGAGAAAAAAATCATTGAATTTGCTCATACACTGAGGAGATTCAACATCAATATCACCCATTCCGGGATCGCAGATGCCTTGGAGGCCATTTCTCTTGTGGGCCTTGAGAGGGAAGATGTTTTCAATGCACTCAAGGCTACCATGATCAAGGAACACGCAGACATGCCGGTTTTTGTCAGTCTGTTTCGTGTCTATTTTGGAGAAAAACCCCAGGGTCCTCCTAATGAAGACACCGGCGATCCGTTTGAAGGACCGCAGGAAGATGGCGATGATGGAAGAGAAACCGGCAGGGTCGAGGGCGGCAACAGCCCCGGGGTTGTAATGGAGCAGCAGGCAAGATCGCATATTGAAGGCCAATCGTATCTGTTGTTGATTAAAGCGGTACGGGAAAATGATTACGATATGCTCCAGTATCTGGCTCATCAGGGTATTAAAAATCTCGGTACGGTATATCCTCAAGACAGGAATAATGTCGAAAAACTGGTAAAACAGGCCAAGCGCTCATTAGGGTGGGAAAAGGCTATGGATGAACTGTTCGGCATGCTGCTCAATTATCGGACAAGCCCATTTTAGGAGATCAGCAGTGAAGCCGCTTGAAGAAAATATCATTGAATTTGCTCATACATTGAGGAGATTCAATATCAACGTAACACACTCGGGAATCGCAGACGCGCTCAACGCCGTAGCCCTTCTCGGTCTGGACCGCGATGATATATTCAATGCACTCAAAGCAACCCTGATCAAGGAACACGCAGACATGCCGGTTTTTGTCAGTCTGTTTCGTGTCTATTTTGGAGAAAAACCCCAGGGTCCTCCCAAAGAGGACACCGGCGATCCTTTCGAAGGACCGCAGGAAGATGGCGATGATGGAAGAGAAACCGGCAGGGTCGAGGGCGGCAACAGCCCCGGGGTTGTAATGGAGCAGCAGGCAAGATCGCATATTGAAGGCCAATCGTATCTGTTGTTGATTAAAGCGGTACGGGAAAATGATTACGATATGCTCCAGTATCTGGCTCATCAGGGTATTAAAAATCTCGGTACGGTATATCCTCAAGACAGGAATAATGTCAAAGCCCTGGTCAGACAGGCCAAGAGCTCATTAGGGTGGGGGAAGGCTATGGAAGAACTGTTCGGCAGGATGTTCAATTTTCAGGGAGGCCCGTCTTAGGAGACCCGCCGTGAAGCCGATTGAGGAAAACATCATTGAATTTGCTCATACACTGAGGAGATTCAACATCAATATTACTCATTCCGGGATCGCAGATGCCTTGGAAGCCATTTCTCTTGTGGGCCTTGAGAGAGAAGATGTTTTCAATGCACTCAAGGCAACCCTGATCAAGGAACACGCAGACATGTCGGTTTTTGTCAGTCTGTTTCGTGTCTATTTTGGAGAAAAACCCCAGGGTCCTCCCAAAGAGGACACCGGCGATCCTTTCGAAGGACCGCAGGAAGATGGCGATGATGGAAGAGAAACCGGCAGAGTCGAGGGCGGCAACAGCCCCGGGGTTGTAACGCAGCAGCGGGCAAGATCGCGTATTGAAGGCCAACCACATCTGATGTTGATAAAAGCGGTAAAAGAGAATGATTACGATATGCTCCAGTACCTGTCCCATCAGGGGATTCAAAACCTGGGTATTATCAATCCACATGATAGCAACAACATAGCAACTTTGGTAAAAAAAGCCAAAGATACCATTGGGTGGAAAAAAGCTGTGGATGTGTTGTTCGGAGGTCTTTTCTCTGACAAGTCATTTTTCTCAGAAGAATAATTCAACAAAGGGTATCGAAGCAAGGAGACAGGACCATGAGTTATAAGGGCAAGAAAGAAGAACCAATAAATGAATGTGACCGGTATCCGGACTATTATAAACGCCTCCAGTTTGTCGAAGATACTATGATGAAGCTTCTGGTAGAGCTGTTTAACGAAAACGGGCAGCGAAATGATACCGAAGAGCACTTAGACAGAGCCGATCCTCGTGAGATGGACTTGTACCATCTGGAAATCGATA
>CAYRCP010000215.1:0-3978 GCA_964422755.1 uncultured Bacteriovoracaceae bacterium
GCTCTCCCCGTGCCAGCATAGGCTTGAGCATGTTCCCTGCATCCATCGAACCTTCGGCCTTTCCCGCACCAACGATATTGTGCAGCTCGTCGATAAAGAGCAGTATCCTGCCTTCGCTCGCCTTTATCTCGCTCAGTACCGCCTTTAATCTTTCCTCGAATTCGCCTCTGAATTTCGCACCGGCAACCAGGGAACCCATATCCAGGGCAAACACGGTTTTGTCTTTCAGTCCTTCGGGCACATCGCCTCGCACAATTCTCTGGGCAAGACCTTCCACGATTGCCGTCTTTCCTACTCCCGGCTCACCTATGAGAACAGGATTATTCTTGGTCTTTCTGGAAAGAATCCTGATGACGCGCCTGATTTCCGCATCCCGCCCGATAACCGGGTCGAGCTTACCCAGTTGAGCCTGTGCCACAAGATCGATACCGTACTTCTCCAGTGCTTCATATGCAGTCTCGGGATTGTCGCTGGTAACACGCTGATTGCCCCTGATTGCGGTAAGGGCAGAGAGAACCCGCTCCTTGGTGATATTAAACTGCGATAAAATCCTGCCCGCAGGGGTGGATGTCCCCTCGTCTACCATGGCAAAAAGCAGGTGTTCCACAGAGACATACTCATCCTTGAGCCTCGCTGCTTCATCCTTGGCCTTCACGAGTATCTTGTTGAATCGCTGGGTCACGTACACCTTGCCTGCCTCAGCGCCCGGTCCCGACACCTTCGGCCGGCCCTCGAGCTGCTTTTGCACTTCAGCGGTAAAAGACGCCAGAGGAACGTCCATCCTGGCAAAAAGCCTCGGTACAAGCCCGTCTGCCTGATCCAGCAATGCCATCAGCAAATGTTCTACATCTATCTCGACATGTCCCAAGCGTACGGCATAGTTCTGGGCGTTTTGCAGTGCCTCTTGTGATTTCTGCGTGAATTTATTTATCTCCATGTATTATTTTTTCCTCCTAGCGTTTACAAATATTTCTAATACTACTCTTAGGTCTACTGACAGGTATTTTCAAGATAGGTGCATGTTTTTACCCACATTACATACCCGGTTGCAGAAATAACACCCAACGAAACGAACTCTTGGCACTGGCAGGCGGGGTAATAAAGAAAAATAAATCTTAACGATTCTGGCTTCTCGATACCGGATCCGGGCTACTGACTTCTGTCTTCAACCATCTTTATCCAGCACTCCATTACTCCAATTTTTTCAACCTCATTAAAAAAAAAGGGGGCAACACTTACCCCCCTTTTTTTTATTCAGCTGGCATGAATGCCTTATGAGCTCTTGATCTTGATCTTCTTCTGTTCCTTCTTTTCCTTGACCAGCTTCGGCATTGTAATATTCAATACACCTTTCTTGAATACCGCCTCTACCTTGTCCGGATCAACGTCAGCCGCGATCGGCAGCACCCGCGTGAATGAGCCGAAAGAGCGTTCCAAGAAGTATGATTCCTTGTCCTTGTTTTCCGATTCAGTCTTCTTCTCGCCTTTTATCGTCAGCGAATCTTTGGTCAGATTGATCTCGATATCCTTCTCATCCATGCCCGGCAGTTCGGCAGTAACCTGTACAGACGATTCGTCCTCGGTCATATCCACTGTTGGATTGAATGCACCGAAGGTATCCGTCTCTTCAGAAAACGGCCGCAAACCGAATCCTTTGAAGAAATCATCAACAAGCCGGTTCATCTCGCTGCGGAAAAAGTCAACAGGGTACCCTTCAAGCCCCTGACGTGCCGGGGCTTCCCTTCTGACCCATCTGAATGGGGCCATATATTTTGTTGCCATAGTCCCACCTCCTTTTTCTATCTATCCTTTGTGGATAGGGATTGATTTTGGTTTTGCCGCTTCGGCCTTTGGCAGTACGATGTGCAGCACACCATCCTTCATCTTTGCCTCGATCTTACTCCCATCAATGGCCTCGTTGATAGTAAAGGCACGGCGGTAGTCGCCGATCCCGTATTCCCGGTATGCGGGCTTGTATCCATTCGTCGCCTCCGGTACAACCTGGGCCTCGATGGACAGCACATCGTTTTCCAGGGTGACCTTTACGTGGTTTTCATCGGCACCCGGTAAATCGGCCAGAATCACGAGGCTTTCCTTTGTCTCGGAGATATCGACGTTCGGTGTATAGGTCACGGTGTTCTTTGTCTTCTCCATAACAACACCCTCTGCGACATCTTTCGTTCTTTCCAGTTCTTTTCCCTCGTTTTTCATAATTGACACCTCCGTACGTTAAACTGTTTTGACCACGATCTTTCTCGGCTTATCAGCCTCAGCTCGCGGGAGTTTCACGGTAAGGACGCCTTTTGCATAGTCTGCGTTGACCTTGGAGCTCTCAACATTGAACGGGAGCTGGACAGTCCGGTAAAAGTTGCCGGAGCCGCGCTCTCTGCGGTGCCATTTCTGACCTTCGGCAAGCTCCTGGGGTTTTCGGCTCCCTTTGATAGTCAAGGTATCACCGTTTACTGACAGATCAACGTCCGACAGATCAACCCCGGGCATCTCGGATGTGACAATCACTTCGTCCTCACCGGTAAGTACGTTAATCGGCGGGAAACCCGGGGTGCGGGAACGGCTCATGCCTGAGTGCATACCACTCATTTCTCTTTCAAACCTTTCCATTTCAAGCCACGGATTCCATCTTGGTCCAGTTCTTCCTATAGTTAACATTGTTAATCACCTCCACTGGGTTTTTTCACAATTTCTTAATAGGGCACTTTCTCCAGATTTCAAGGGTCCGGCTGATGCGGATCTTTCGTTCCCCGGCCTGGGTACAGCCCTGTTAACAATTTAATATTATGATATATTATATAATCGGATGGTTCAGCCGTGGTTTCGCCCAGGATGATGCCCGTGCTCTCCGGGCAGGAACGTTTCCTCCGGCAGAAGGTAACGAAATATCTCCCTCCACCTTTTTCACCTTCTTGGAATAAATGGTTGCTGATGATTTTTATGGAGTAATATCGGTCAAATACCCGTGAAAATCTTTTCTGTACAGAAAAGATTTTTGATGTTACATAATTGGCCATCCTAAAGGAAGAGTGTAGATAAAAATATGGCCGCCAAGGGTAAAATTATCATCGATCAAGGATTATGCAAGGCCTGTGAGTTGTGTATCACCGTATGTCCCGACGAGTGTATCCGTATATCCGATATCCTCAATAATAAAGGATACCATCCCGCAGAGTATGTTAAGGAAACATGCAGAGGATGTGGACTCTGCGCTGTTATGTGTCCTGAAGTTGCCATAGAGGTGTACCGTGAATAACCGAGTTCTTATGAAAGGTACGGATGCGCTGAGCGAGGCGGCAATACGCGCCGGCTGCAAGTGTTACTTCGGCTACCCCATAACCCCGCAGAACGAGATCCCCGAGTATATGTCCAGACACATGGAAGAAGCCGGTGGTGTCTTCCTCCAGGGTGAGAGCGAGATTGCTTCAATCAATATGGTCCTTGGAGCTGCCGCGGCAGGGATGAGGGCCATGACAAGCTCCTCATCGCCCGGCATCAGCCTCAAACAGGAAGGGCTCTCGTTCCTGGCCGCACTCGAACTTCCTGCTGTGATTGTCAATATAAACAGGGGCGGCCCGGGCCTGGGCAATATCGCACCGAGCCAGGGTGATTACTACCAGGCAACCCGGGGGGGAGGCCACGGCGACTACCGGATGCCGGTCTATGCCCCGGCCTCTGTCCAGGAGCTTTATGACATCACCATGAAGACTTTTGATATTGCGGACCAGTACCGCACCCCGGTCATGATCCTCGGAGACGGCATGATGGGCCAGATCGTGGAACCCATCAATGTCTACGACTATCAGGAACCCGAGGCAGGTCTCCCGCCCAAGGATTATATCCTTGACGGAGCAGAGGGAAGACCGTCCAGAATTGTCAAATCACTTATCCTTGATACCAGGGAAATGGAAGAACATAACTGGAAACTGAAGCGGAAATACGATCTCATGAGGCAGAAGCTGCCCCAGT
>CAYRCP010000216.1:0-3977 GCA_964422755.1 uncultured Bacteriovoracaceae bacterium
TCATCATAGGGATCTCCGTAACTGGGATAGAGCTCCTCGGAGAAAGTGAGGGTCTCGGCAAGTCCGTTAAACTCGCAGGCCACCTCGTACATACCCATCAGACAGGTATCGAAATTGATGAGCTCCAGATCCACCGCACTTGAGCGCACTGCACCTGCAAGGTCGTGCAGGGACATGATTTCACCACTGTCGGTGATCATTCCTTTGGGTATCAGGGAAGAGTATTCAAGGCTCTTCCACCCGTCGCTGTGACTCCACAGGACCAGGGCATAGTGCTGCGCGGGATAGTACTCAGCGGCCCAGTCGATGAACTCCGTAAGCGTTTGCGGATCAGCCATGTTCACATTGCCCAGGTCCGCAAGGTTCGAACTGATGACGCCCCAGTCATCGTCCCTGGTTATTCTCCCCCTGAGGGTATGACCGGCGAGATCCGGATTATATACCGTGCTGAATTCCGCCTGGACCACGATATTGACGTCATTGCCGGAACCGACTGACTCCATCTCGTTGATGTCGATATCGGCAGCAGCAGAGAGGTTGTTGTCTGCTGCCATGTAGACCATGTAGGTCCATTGTCTCTCGGGTGCACTGCTGGTGCTGCCGCCGCATCCGGTTAAAACGAAAGCCATCACCAGCACTATGCACGAAGGCTCTACAAGGTATCTACAAAACAAGTTCATATTACGATTTCCCCTGACTGCGCATTATCAACAACCCTCAGACCTGTTCGTGCACCAATGAAACACCATGCACGCATCGTTAAAACCGCCTATACGACGCCATAGTCCCGGCCCGGTACATACCATCAAAATACCGGCAATAAAGCAAACACATTTTGCAACCATTCACATAGTCAGGTGCCCTGAGCAGATACACACATTTTATATAAAGATCGCATTCAAGCATCCGGGATCCGGAATGGACTTCCCCACAGCTTGTTGAAGATTCCGCCTGTTTTTTGCTGGGCTGCGGAAGCAATTCGGTGCGATAAAAAATCACCCCCGATTGTTTTTAAGCAAAACAAGGTGCTCCTTTCTTTATACCGGAACCCATTATGATTTCCTGCAAGAACAAACCCGGTTGATATTTTTTCGTATGTTGACAGTATGGTATATTTGACTTACTATATTACAAAATTTTGAATGTATTGTTGCTTTGGATTTTATTATGAGAGTTTATAGGGCCCTTGAAACACACAGCTATCTCTTCTTGAACACTATGTCTTTTGAATCACAAGAGGCAACAATCTTTTTTTCTCAATAAAACGCATCATACATGTGAGGTCTCATCATGGATATGAAACGCGATTATTATGAAGACATTGAGCTCTTCAGCAGTGGAACCATCCTGTTCTGGTCTGTGGCTTTTCTCCTCCTGCTCTTCACGCTGCCCATCTACATTCCCAGTTATTATATCTACCTGATCAACATCATCCTCGTGCACGTGATCCTTGCCGTGGGGCTCAACATCCTTGTGGGATTCACCGGGCAGATATCCCTGGGCCATGCAGGATTCTTTGCCATCGGCGCATACGCCACAGCACTGTTGATCACGCACCTTCACCTGCCCTTCTTCATCGCGCTGATCCTTGCCGGCCTGACAGCAGCCTTTTTCGGATTTATCATCGGCCTGCCGGCATTGCGGCTGGAGGGGCCCTACCTGGCCATTGCCACGCTCGGCTTCGGTCTTTCCATCATGCATGTAATCGGCACGTGGGATATATTCGGCGGCCGCATGGGTATTCACACCCCGCCCCTTGACCTGGGCATCCCGGAGGTTGGAATCAGCTTTGTCCTGAAATCCGATGTGAGTATCTACTACCTCATCCTCGTCATTACCATTATCATGGTCATCGGCGCGAGGAACCTCATGAAAACCCGTGTGGGAAGGGCATTCGTTGCCATACGGGATGATGATATCGCGGCAGAGGTCATGGGGGTAAACCTCACTATTTATAAGACCATGTCCTTTGCAGTGAGTGCCTTTTACGCAGGTATTGCAGGCGGTCTCTTTGGTTTCGTGCTCAGCTTCTTCGACCCGTTCGCCTTCAACCTCATCCTCTCCATTATCTTCCTGGTCATGGTGGTGGTCGGCGGTCTCGGATCGGTTCTCGGTGCAATCATGGGGGCAACACTCATTACCTACCTGCAGTATGACCTGCTCAAAAACATTGGTGAGATGCCGTATCTGGGTGATTTTCTCGTTTCCGTCTCCAGAAAATGGTTTACCGTGATCGGCCTGGAGAACTTCGGCAGCATAGCGCTCGGAATGATCATGCTGGGCATTGTCATCTTCGAACCCCTGGGCATGTTCGGCATATGGATACGGATCAAGAAGTACTGGAAAACCTGGCCCTTCTAGGGACAGGGATACTTGGGGAGAGAGCAAACCATGATAGAACAGCTTATCATAGAGGGTCTGGCCATCGGGGCATGTTACGGCCTGTTCGGTGTCGCAGTTGCAATAATCTACAAGACCTCCGAGGTAGTAAACTTTGCACAGGGAGAGATGGGGATGGTTGCGACCTTTGTTGCATACCACATACTCATCCAGTATCACCTTCCCTTCTGGATGGCATTTATCCTCACCATGGGCTTTGCCATCGGGCTGGGCATGGCGATCGAGTTTCTCTTTCTGCGCCCGGCAAAAGACCCCACCGTACTGGGTCTTCTCATCATCACCCTTGGCGTCGAGATGCTGCTCATGGGTCTTGCGGGCTGGAAATGGGGGGCGGAACAAAAATACTTCGACTTCCCTCTGTCGGTTCAGAAGCTGCATGAGCCTATCAAGGGCATTGTGTTGAATGAATGGACGATCGGTGTGTTTATCATTACCCCTGTTATCATGGTCCTGCTGTTTGTGTTCTTCAAATACTCAAAACTCGGGATTGCCATGCGGGCAACCCAGCAGAATGAAAATGCGGCAAAAATCATGGGGATCAAGGTGGAACGGGTTTTCTCCCTCACCTGGGCCATGAGTTCGTTTATCGGAGCAATAGCAGCCATGTTCTTTGCCGCGCGCAGCGTCCTGGACCCGAATTTCATGATGGAACCGTTCATGCGTGCCTTTGCCGCAGCGGTCTTGGGCGGGCTGACCAGCATACCCGGGGTTGTTCTGGGAGGGCTCATCCTGGGTCTGATCGAAAACTTCTTTGGTTTTGCCTGGCCGCAGTGGAAGCCCATTGTCGCCTTTGTCGTAATTATCTTCATCCTTACCATCAGGCCCAGCGGACTTTTTGCAAAGCACTATGTGAAGAAGGTATGACCTCTCACAGACAAACTTTTTTAAGAGGGATATGAGAAAGATCGAAAAAAAACACATCCGTTACCTGCTGGCTGCCTTTCTCCTCGCAGTGTGCATTGCAGCCCTGGCATCACAGGCCCGGAGAATAGAACTCCTTACGGAACGCGGCGACATCGAAAACGCTTTGCGCAATTATTTTGCCGCGGAGATGAGCCGGAACTACGAAGTGGTCTATGCATGCCTGGCCCCGTCTTCGGTGTACCGGTGTTCTCACACGTATGAAGAATTCCTGGCAGATGTACAAGATTCTCCGGTGCGGATTGCGGACTATACCATTGTCGAGATCTACAACCTGCGAAAAAATTCTGACAGGGCTACCTATCCTGATGTCGAACGCTTTGTCCAGGCAGAGGTGGATGTCGTGATCTTATACACGGACACCAATGATACGCGAGTAGCAAACTATTGTTTCACGTTTTTGAGAGAAAAAGGGACCTGGTACAAGGGGTGATCTCTTAACATAGCTTGGTTCAGGTGAAATTGGGGGACAATCGGCATCCATCCCCTTATGTGAGAAAAGGAGGGTTCTATGAAGAGGAAAGTCTTGGCAACAATCATTGCTCTGGTTGTCTGTTTTATGTTCCTGCCTGCAGCCGGTCATGCCGGCAGGCCCGGTTTCGACAAAAAGGAGATCCGGATTGCCCAGTGGGGTCCCCAGACAGGACCTGCGGCAC
>CAYRCP010000217.1:0-3972 GCA_964422755.1 uncultured Bacteriovoracaceae bacterium
GGGAGATATTGTACAAACACAATCAGTTAAGAGATGAGATTTATCGCAGATATATATGGTTTGAAAATTGGGAAATATTCGTTGAAATGGAATAAAAGGTAGGGTCTGTTAAGGACCCCACCTCTAATATCGGGCTAATATTCTGTATTACTTTCTTATTTTCTTCCTGAATCCTGCTAAGCCAAGTAATCCTGAGCCAAATAGCAGCATGGTAGCTGGCTCAGGAACAGGGGCAGAGACATCGCCATCACGAACAGCCCAGGCGTAAAGTTCTGTGTCAATTTTGTAAGTGGTCTGATATCCGGAGCCAAAATCGAAGATCCATGACATAGTTTCATCTTGAGCATTCACAGTACCCGATCGGTAGAAGAAAGGCTGTAAGTTGATGAAAATATCATTATATCCGAGGGTTCCCAGGTTCTCATAATACATATATCCCATTTCACTGGTCGTGATGTTGTAGCCTGCCGTAACACCATATGCCCATGTTCCATCCACGGTGGTGGGTAAACGCCAGTCATCAAATCCCTCAAAGACTAACTGATCCGCCCAGTCCATCGCAACGCTCCAAGACATCAAACCATCGACAGCATAGTCAGATGTAGAGGCATAGTTGGCATCTTGGAGCCAAGTAATATCTAATACATCATCATAGATAAGCCCATTACCACGGTCAAAGAGAGCAGCATTTGCAACACCAGATACAGTAAATATTAAGAATATCCCGGATAAAACAATTGAAAACTTTTTCATTTCATTTGCCCCTTTCATTAGCTGCCTATTTTTATCTGCTTTTAGGCAATCGGTCTTTATATTATGAACTTGCGAGGATATAATAGCAAAAATCATGCAAGAAAGGCGACAATAAATAAATCATGTAATATCTGACAGTTATTAAAAGAAAGAGATATGGTAAATCTAACGATATGTAAACAAATACCAAAATATGTGGTAATTTTTTACCGTATCTATAGATAGATATGAATATCTCCAACAAAACGATTGAAAAATATAACCGATGCATAGCTCTTGTGTAAGACTTAACAATACAGATATCGTGCCATGATGTGGAATTGTCCGAAACTGCACATAACTGCTGAAGATCTGGAATCTCACATATCCCGTGACATCAAAACTCCTAATGGAATAACTCGGCAACATGCCCAACGGGGTCCCCTTGAAGCCAGTGAGAGAGCTGAAGGAAAATCCGATCAACGAGCAATTTCTGTCTGAGCGTAGCGCAGCGGAGCGAGTTAAATTGCGAGCGGATTTTCCTTTGGCGAACGAACGAACTCCGCAAGGAGTGGCTTCATGGGGTGCCTTTTCTTTGGTACTTTCTTTTGGCACCAAAAGAAAGTACATATAAAAGAATGCATTAGAAAATCTATTCTTTCAGAATGCTACCTGTATCTATAGACTGAAACACTGTCGTTTCTTAGGCCTCTTCTCTGGACAAGCAAAGAAAAGGCACCTTCCCTACATTTCCTGCTTATCAGTATGGAGATTATATTTCCTGATCTTGTAGTGCATGACCCTGCGGGAAATACCCAGGATGTTTGCGGCATCCTTCTGGACACCCCGCGCCTTTTTCAGGGCCTGGACCACCATGGCCTTTTCCTGGGCCTCCAGGGTGTTCAGCCCCTCCTGGTTTTTGCTCACCTCACTATCGAAGATCCCTGAGGGAATGATGTCATCAGGCGTAATCATCTCGCCTGCACTCATGACAACGCAAGACTCCATGATATTCTTGAGTTCGCGCACATTTCCGGGCCAGTGGTATGAAAGCAGCATATTCATGGCATCCTTGTTGATGCCGGTGACCTTTTTCCCGGTCTTGTTGCTGAATTCGGTGATAAAGATCTGGGACAGACCGATGATGTCCTCTTTCCGGTCACGCAGGGGGGGCAGGTCAATGGTGATCACCTTGAGCCGGTAATAGAGATCTTCCCGGAATTCCCCTTGCTCCACCTTGGCTTTCAGGTCTGCGTTTGTTGCCGCAACTACACGGATATCAACCTGCTTCTGATCCACATCGCCGATCCGCCTGAAGTCTCCGGATTCCAGGACCCTCAGCAGACGGGTCTGCATCTCGGGCGAAATGTTGCCGATCTCATCGAGGAACAGTGTCCCGGTATCGGCTTCTTCGATGATACCGCCCTTGTCTTTGTTCGCGCCGGTAAAGGCCCCCCTGGCATAGCCGAACAGTTCCGCTTCAATCAGGGTGGAAGGGGTCGCACCGCAATCCATGACGACAAACTTCTTGTCCCGGCGATTGCTCTCATAGTGCAGCATCTTTGCGATGAGTTCTTTCCCGGTGCCGGACTCTCCCAGAACCAGGACGTTTGCATCCGATTTGCTGACCTGCCGAACCAGCGACAAGACGCGTTTCATCGGAGGGCTTTCTGCATAGATATGGTGTTCTATCCTGTCCTCTACCTCCTGTTCGAGGTAGCGTACCCGCTGCTTGAGTTCCCGCTTTTCGATGGCACTTTCGATCTTTGCAACGAGTTCTATGGGTTCAAAGGGCTTCACCAGATAATCGTGTGCACCCTGTTTCATGGCCTGAACAGCACCCTCTATGGAGCCGTATGCGGTAAAGATGATCACTTCAACATCCGGATCCACCTCTTTGGCCCGTCTCAACACTTCCATGCCGTCCATATCCGGCATCTTCAGGTCTGTAATGAGCACGCTGTATGTGTCAACCTTTAATGCCTCGAGTGCGGCGTCCGGCTTGATAAAACCCTTTGCAGGAAATCCCAGGGTCTCGAGCCGGGTAATGATCACCTCAACGATATTGGGTTCGTCATCCAGGACAATGATCTTGGGTCTCTTGCTCATTGCATGCCCCGTCTCTTTTCAATATCTATGTGTATCTCTTCTATCTTTTGCAACTTGTACTTCAACTCTTTCAGCTCAACCTTCATCTGCTCGTTTTCCTGCTTCACCAGTTCCCTTGCCTGCATGCACTGATCATATTTTTTCGCAGTTTCAGCCAGATTTTTCGCAGATGCATTGTATTTCTTCGCTGTCTCTTCTTGAACCCTGCGTTCGCCCTCGATCTTTTCAACAAGGACCAGGATATAGCCCGCTTCCACCTTCAGGTATCGCGGTATATACGGATCCTGCCTGATATCGGTCAGGGTCTCTTGTATATCTTTATACTTATAATGACCTTCTATTATGGAATCAATAGCCATGGCTATCTGGTGGCGTGCAGTCACCGATGGCGGCACAATCATGGGTATGTCGCTGAGCTCGTCACCTATGGATTTGCCGTAAGAAAGCTTATCCTCAGCAGATCCGATCTTGCCAAGGAACAGATTAGCTTCGCATGATGACAGCAGAAGATTCAGGGTCAAGAGGAAGAGAAAAGGTAAAAACACTCCCTTTGCCCACACTACTCTTTGCATATATTCTCCCCCCGTGAGCATCTACAATACTCTTGGAGATTGCCAGACCCAGCCCCATCCCGCTATGTCCTCTAGTTGTTTTTGACTGATAAAATTTCTCGAAAACGAGCGGAATATCCTCTTGTGGTATTCCCTTTCCATGGTCCTCGATCTCGACAGTGATATATTCGTCCGGCTGATTGATTCGCACATCTACATCCGAACCTTCATATGAATATTTGATGGCATTATGGGTAAGATTTGTCAACACCCGGAGAATCTTGTTTTTGTCGAGCATGACCATGCACCCTTTTTGCAGATAGCGCACATGAAGATTGACCCCCTTGGTATCGGCATAAGGTTTGATCTCTGAAATGAACACGGCTACAATATCGTTTATCTCATGCATTTCCATCTGTAGCTGCACTAAGCCGCTTTCCAGTTTAGACATTTCCAGAAGTTCCGCTATGGTCTGGAGCAGCCGGTTGATGCCCTGTTCCATAATCGAAATCAACCGCTTCTGTTTTTCGGCCAGATTTCCTCCCACCCCCTCCATGAGGAGATTTGCAGCCTCTTTCAT
>CAYRCP010000218.1:0-3957 GCA_964422755.1 uncultured Bacteriovoracaceae bacterium
TCATGACAGGCTCTTGAGGATTCTGTTTTGAAAGATTTCCAACACCCCGGCGATATTCAGCTCTTTCGCATCGAAGATGGTCGTAAACAGCGCCATGCCCTCCCAGAAGGCCACCAGTGCAATACTGATATTTGTTGCAAGGTCTTCATCCCCGACGTACCGGGACAGATACGACGTCAGTTCCGCGATCCAGGCAGAATACGCATGCTGCAGCTTAACGCGTACCGCCTGGTGGTATATCCCGATTTCCCAGATCTCGATAAATATCCTCGAGAGGTCCTTGTTCAGGGTGATTCTGTTGTTGATGAAGGCAAAGATCTCTTCGATAAAATCCTTTGTTTCGAGGCCTGTGAGATCCTGTGATTCGAGCCACTCCCGCACCTGGGACTGGTAATGCTCGATCACGTGGTCGATGTAGTGAAGGAGGATATCCTCCTTGCTCGTGAAATAGTAGTGGAGCACCCCGTGATTCACCCCTGCAACCCGGGCGATGTCCTTGATGGATGTCTGCTGGAACGATTTTTCCTGCAGGCACGTATTCAGGGCCTCCAGTATCTGTTTTTTGCGTTCCTGCTGCAGACATTTTCTTGCCATGTGAGACTCATCCTCGATTCTCAAGAAATCGATTTTTGTGCACGATATATCAAAATAGATATCCTTCCCGTGCCGCAAGGTTGGAATCTGTTTTGTCTGTTCACACGCTTGCTGCATGCGTTGCGGGAGCGGCTTTCAGCCGTGATAACTCTCTGCTTGAGCCGCTCCCGCACGCTTTATCCCGTATTCAACGAACCATGTTACTTCCTGCTTTTTTTCATCCCTTTCAGGCTCGACGAGACGATCTTCACAATTTCGTCTGCCTCTTCTTCGCTGATGAGAAGGCTCGGCCTGATGAGGATGGTCGCAGGATCCACCCTGCCCGTCTCTACAAGCAGGCCGCTACCGGCGGCCTGAGCGCAGAAGGCCCGGGCAGTCTCCGGTGATGACATCTTAAGCGATACCATAAGCCCCTTTCCGCTCACCGAAGAGATGATGTCCTTATGCTTCTTCATCAGGGCCGACAACTCCTTGAGCAGCTTATCCCCGAGGTTTTGGGCATTCACCCACGGCATCTGCCTTTCGTACTCGTCAATACTTGCCATGGCGACCCTGCACCCCAGGTCATGCCCGCCGAAGGTGCACAAATGGATGAGCGGGTGCATGTCGAAGAAACGCTTGAGCTCAGGGGTGAAGACCATGGCCGTCATGGGGAACATCCCGCTGGTGATGGCCTCCCCCACGATAAGGATGTCGGGCACCACAGAGGTGTGCTCAAAAAAGAACTTCCTGCCGGTCCTGCCGAAACCGCTCTGTGTCTCGTCAAAGATCAGCTTGATGCCATACTGATCGCACAGCGTGCGTATCTGCGCGTAATATCCCTCATCAGCCTGCCGGCAGTGATTCTCCGCCTGAATGGGTTCCATCACCAGTGCAGCGGTTCTTCTACCCAGAGCATCCCGGGCAGCTTCGATATCGCCGAAGGGAATGGTCTTCACATCCGGTATCAGCTCACCGAACTGCTCTTTTGCCTCACGCGCTGAGAGCGTGAGCGCAAACCCGGTTTCCCCGTAACACCCGCCATCTACCGTGATGAGCTCGGACCGGGACGTGTATCCACGGGCCAGCTTGCAGGCAGCCTCCATAGACTCGCCCCTGGTTACGCCGAACAGGACGCAGTCCAGATTGCCCGGGACAAATTCCGAGATCTTTCTGGCAAGTACGGCCTTTTCCTCCGAGAGCATGACAAAATTGCCCTGGTCGGTAGTGTGCATCTCCTGTTTGAACCGCTGTGCGATACGCGGGTTTTTCCTCCCGAGGTTGAACATGCCCCCCGAGGTGTAACAATCAAGATATCGCTTTCCCCTTGTATCGTACACAGAGGAACCTTCCCGAGAGTCCTCGAGAAAGTCATGGCCTTTTTCTTTCATCATTGCTACCAGGCCCTTTGAAAACACCCGTTCCGCCTGCCCCAAGAGATCGTTATTATTCATGGTCTTTTTTCCTGCGGCTTTCTTCATGTCTTATCCCCCTGCTTTGCCGGTACGAACCGGAGCACGAATTCCTCCACATCCCTGAGAAGGTTGAATGAAAAGATCTGCACCTTCAGGTTATCCAGGATGCTCCTGATGAACGGCACCCTTGCCAGGGGCAGGAGAAAGAGCAGATAGGCCCGCATGGAAGCCACAGCGGCCCGGATACGCACGAGGAGTTCTTCCACCTCCTCCTCTCCGGCAGTAATGGGGATCTGAAAACGCATGACCTGCGGCGCATTGCCCGAATACGCGGCCCACACCCCGTGCTTTGCCAGGCACTCGGCCATCAGCGCACCGATAAATTCATATTTGTACTCAATGCCGATCATGAGCCCCAGGCCCCTGACCTCTTCAACGATGTCCGGGTTGTCCTGTCCGATCTTGTTAAGGCCGTCCTTGAACAATGTGCCCATTGCTGCCGCATGTTCCCAGACCCTGTTCTCTACGATAAAATCCAGCACCGCAGACGAAACCATGCACCCAAGGTCCGATCCGCCGGAGTGGGAGGTATGGAACGTGGGATTTTCCTCGACATAGCTCACCAGGGGCTCGATCTCCCGGTAGACGACAGCGCCGTTGGGGTAGATCCCTCCGCTCATTGACTTGGCGACAAACATGATATCGGGCAGCACGCCGTAATGCTGAGAGCACCAGAGCCGCCCGGTACGGCCGAACCCGGTCTGCACCTCGTCGAAGATCAGCATGATGCCGTACTCGTCGCAGATCTTGCGCAGGCCTTCGATGTATTCCTGCGTGGCGACATGGATGCCCCCTTCGCCCTGTACAGGCTCGATGACCATGGCCGCAATATCCTTTGAAGCGATCTTTTTCACCGCCTCAAGGTCATTGAAGTCCACGATGTGGACCCCGGGCATGAGGGGTTCAAACAGTTCCTTGTAGTAGTCCTTGCCGTTGGCCGAAAGGCTGAATCCGTCATGTCCGTGATATGCCTTGTTTGTGGAGATCACGCCGTTTCTGCCGGTGGCTCCCTTGGCCAGCTTGATGGACCCGGCAAAGGCATCGGCGCCGGTTGCACACAGCACCACCCGGTTCAGGTCTCCCGGACACAGGGATGCAAGCTTGGTCGCAAAGGTGATCTTGGGCACAGAGAGCATCATGTGCGACCCGATATCGCAATCATCCAGGGCATTTTCCAGCACCTCCATGATCTTCGCATTGCTTCTGCCCACATTAAAGCACCCTGCCGAGCTGAAACAGTCGAAAAACCTCTTCCCGCTTGTGGGGTCTGCAAAGGTGCACCCCTGCCTGCTGCGCTCGAAGATGTCGAGATGTGCACACCGAAGGTAGCGCACCTGACCGCGGGAGATGTGCTTGCCAAAGAGGTGCTGGATATAATCCCTCTCAGCAACGTCCATTGTGTTAAACGCCCTATCCGCCATATTTTCCTCCTTCATTGCATGATGCGTATCATGCATAATCATTATAAGACCGGGCATCACGATCCAGGTTTTGGGGCCTGCATCATGATCTCCATTTATACATTACTGTCCATTGCAGACATTAATGTTAGTCGTACAACTAATATTAAAGGTACTTCCGCTGTTGTCAACTCTTTATCACTCGTTCAACCAATTTATAGCGGCCATGTTCAGGCGATAGCATACAAGGGCATGGGAATGCAGTCAGGCTATTAGACTGTGGGGATCGAGACTATCAGGGAAAGCATGGACATTGAGAAGACAGGATACAGAAAGTGAAGGCATTTCGAATTTAAAAAACCGTGTAATCCGTGAAATCCGTGCCAAAGATTTTGTTCTTTTCGTATGTTTAACCTGGAGTAAGCAGGCATGAGACCGGATACAGGAGACAGAAAAACTATGCTGTCACCTAAGAACTTTAGTGAAGCAATCTCGTGGGATCTGAGGCT
>CAYRCP010000219.1:0-3932 GCA_964422755.1 uncultured Bacteriovoracaceae bacterium
GCTCGGATGCAGCAGATCGAGATGCGGCATGTCCGTGAAGGGATCATGCAGCCGGTTGAGGATATAGCGTGAGGCGAGCAGATTCATGTCATAAGCCCTGCCGTTGAAGGTGACGAGAAAACGCTTGTCCCCGGCGATCTCCTGGAGAAAGCACAGCATGGCCTGCTCTTCGGAAAAATCCCGGGCAAAGAGCTGGCAAACAATGAAATCATCTCCCTCGAACCAGCCAAGCCCGATGAGAAAGGCTAAGGTGCCGGTCCCGCCGGCAAGCCCGGTGGTCTCGGTATCGAGAAACAGCCCGTCGGTAATTGACAGGGCGGCAAGTTCATCACTCCCTGCAAGACACCCTGCAGAGACCATATCGATTGCCGACAAAGTCCTGATCAGTTGGTTGCCGTGGGCCCCCGAGCCTTTGAACCGGTTGCGGGTAAAGTAGAATTTACCGTAACTGTTTTCCACTTCCTCACCGGTAATAAGCTCTTCCAGGGCCCGAACAGGCCCCTGGTACGAAACCGTAGGCCGCGTCTCGATCCGGTCCCTGCGCTCCATGATCACATCGATCTTTTTGCGCAGGGAATTGATCACATCCTGCTTGGATGTCTGCCCTTCTGGCTGAGGTTTCTCTCCGGTCAGCCGCTGTAGTCTGTCTTTTACGCTCATGGGTTTATCAGGGAAAAAGCATACCACATTCCATGCAAGACGCAAACGCAGAGAAAAGACAGACATACCCTCATCTTTGTACGTTTCAGTGGCAGGAAAGCATTCGCTCAACGCTGAACCAGGAGTGTATGCACCGGCCCCAGGTATTTTTTGTGACTCACTTGATTTTCAGGGTGTACGAGCGGGAAAGGATTTCCATGATCTTCTGCTCGTCTTCCGGAGAGATCTTAAGTCCCACGGCCTTCATGGCAAACATGACTCGCGCCCACTGGTCCTGCGTGCGTTTCTTCTCGTACACGATGGATGCATCGTGGCAGGATCCGCACGAACGGTCGATGACATCATATGTCCGAGAAGAGCAGCCGGTAGAAATCACCGCTGCTGCAGACCAGATAACCGCCAGCATTATCCACGGGATTTTATTCTTTTTCCTTCCCAGGCACTTACTGTGTTGCATCTTTCTTAAAATATATCCGGAAATGAACAAATCAATGCCGAGCCGACGTTTACCCAATCCTTCGCCTGCACTGTGGGCAGCTGGTCTTGCGAGAGTTTCACCCCTGCGAGACATTAAACCGCTGAACGGTCTCTGCAAGGTCTCTCGCTTCCGCACTGAGGTTATCTGAGGTGCTTGCCAGTTCCTCCACTGTTGAAGAGTTCTGCTGCGTGGTATTTTCAATCTGTGAAATTGCCCTGTTCACCTCATCCACGCCTGTGGACTGTTCAATTGACGAGCTTGCCACCTCATCCATTGTATAAGAGAGCTCGTTAATATTGGAGATGATCTCTTCAAGCGACGTCACTGACCTCTTCACGATGGCATCACCCGCATTCACCTTGTTAACCGTGTCTTCAATAAGATTTCTGATCTCATTTGCCGCATGGGCTGAACGCTGAGCAAGGGACCGGACTTCGTCTGCAACCACGGCGAATCCTTTCCCGTGTTCACCTGCCCTGGCAGCCTCAACTGCTGCATTCAGCGCGAGAAGATTCGTCTGGAAAGCAACCTCGTTTACTGTTGCAATAATATCACTTATTTTTTTGGATGCACATGATATCTCCTCCATCGCCTTCATGAGATTTTTCGACTCATCTCCGCTGGCACTGGCCATATGTACCATTGTCTTTGCCTTTGCCCTGCCCTCATCCGCACTCAAGGCATTGTTCTTTATGGATGCAGTTATTTCCTCGATGGTTGCCGCCACCTCCTCAATTGCCGACGCTTGCTCCTGGGTTGACTGAGAAAGCCCCTGCGCACCGGCTGTCACTTCATTGGTGGAGCCTTCAACATAATTCACCGCTTCCTTGACCTTGATGATTATTCCCTCGAGGTCTTCCAGATAATTATTGAACCATGTACCCAGCACGGCAATCTCATCCCCGCCTTTCACATCCACCCGTATGGTGAGGTCTCCCTGGCCCTCTTCAAGCTTGTCTACGAGCTTTTTCAATCGAACCGTAATCATATTACGGATTATAAACATTGTAATGAGGGAAAGGCCTATGGCAAACACCACGGCAACGAGAATTATTATTTTTTTAAGCTTGTCATACGACTTGAAGAATTCACTTCGCTTGATTCCGGTATAGAGCACGCCGATGATTTCGCCATCTTTACTGAGCAGGGGATCATATGCGGTAAAATACGGCTCGCCAAGAATCCGGGCTTCACCCCGGTAGGATATTCCATCACGGAATATCGCATCGTATGCAGCGCCGACAAGCTTTGTACCCACAGCACGGGTCCCGTCGGATTTCAGTACGTTGGTGGATATCCTCTCGTCCAGCATGAATATGGTGGCTGTTCCGCCGCAGAGTTCCTTCACCTTGTCCGGGAGTTCATACTTCCCATTGATCACATAATCTCCGATCATGAGTTTATCATCCACGATCTTAAACTCAACACCTTTGTCTTTCAACAAATCCCGGAAAACCGCCAGCCTTGTTTCCTGATTAGAGACAGCAACACGCTTCAATTCCTTATTGATAGTAACAAGGCACAAGGATGTAATCACAAAGACTATAAGAAAGATGGAACTCAAGATAAGCGTCAGGAGTTTGGTGCTGATCTTTAAATTGCGAAAAATATTCCCCATGGTTCATGCCTCCGTCTTGATGTTGACTTTAATTTTCTGCTGCTGAAAGGGTAACCTGTTGCAACCACTTGAAAATGAATACTATCAGGGGCATCATAGCTCTTCCATCCATGTCCATGGCCTGACTTTCTAAAAAGTCATAAATTACTCATGAACACCCCTTTAATTATTATGTTAATCAAAGCATTTTATTGTTCGGTGAAATCGACTTACCACTTTAATAAACTATATCAATTTTAAATTTAATCCATAGAGTGTAGATGTCCCTGCCTTTGTGCTCATTCTATCCCCAGTTTCTTCATACGCGCATACAGGGTTGACCGCTTCAGTCCCAGTATTTCTGCAGCTCCGCAGGGGCCGCCGATTCGGTTGCCTGTTTCTGTGAGAATGAAGCGTATGTACTGGCGTTCAACATCCTCCAGGGATGGTTTATTAAGAAACAAACGTTGAAACTCCCCGTCTTTTTCACCAGGAAGAGAGAGGTCTAATGTTCCCTCGTGGGACAGTATCACGGCACGCTCCATTACGTTTTTCAATTCTCTCACATTGCCGGGCCAGTGATATGCTGCAATCTTCGCCTTATCTTCCCGTCTCAGAGCGAGACCAGGCCTATGATACTTGCCGGCATACTTGTCGAGAAAGTGTTCGGCCAGGAGAATAATGTCTCCCCCCCTCTTTCTCAGCGGCAAAATCTTCAGGGGTACAACAGAGAGTCGATAATACAGGTCTTCCCGGAAGTTGCCGGCAGAAACCTCCTGCGCCAGATCTCGGTTGGTGGCCGCGATGAGCCTGAAATCCGAGTAAATGGTGCTCACCCCCCCCACCCGGACAAACGACTTCTCCTGAAGGGCCCGCAGGAGCTTGACCTGCGTTGACTTGGAGATCTCGCCGATCTCATCGAGGAAGAGCGTTCCCTTGTGGGCCAGTTCTATTCGACCGATTTTGCGGCTCTCTGCTCCGGTAAACGCACCTTTTTCGTGACCGAAGAGTTCACTTTCCATTAGATTTTCCGGAATACTTGTCAGATCTACAACGATGAACGGGTTTGAACGACGCGGGCTCATTTTGTGCAGCCTTCGTGCAAACAGCTCCTTGCCCACTCCGGTTTCTCCCAGGAGCAGAGCCGTGGCATCGGTCTTCGCTATCATGTCCACCCGGGCGATAAGATCTCTCATC
>CAYRCP010000220.1:0-3928 GCA_964422755.1 uncultured Bacteriovoracaceae bacterium
CGTCAAATTCGAGCGGTTTCAGCCGGAACCGTTGGCACAGCTCGATATTAAAGGCAGGCGTTGCCTTGACCCAGATCCCATGTAAAAAGATTGAGGTATAGCCGTGCCAGAAGAAGATATCGGTCTTCATTGCCTCGCGCATGCGCGCAGTCGTGAGATGGTTGCGGACGTCGGCAAATCCCAGCCTGGCAGGAATCTTCATGACCCGGCAGCATGCCGCGAGCAGGATCGCCTTGCTTACGCACCAGCCCCGGCCGGAGCGTAAGGTCATGCTCGCCCGGAGTCCTTCGATGGAAATATCCAGGGTATACGGGTCGTAGCGGATATCATCCCGAACTGCGTAATACAGGCTGATGGCCTGGTTTTTCGGGTCGGTGGAATCACCGGCGTTCTTCCGTGCATATTCGATAATCGTGACGTTATCGCTGTCAACACACGGAGAGGGTTGAATATACTGCAGCATTTCTGAATTCATGGTGGTGAGATCACTCCTTTCAATTAGTTGCATTTGTATCAAGACCGCTGATAAAGGAACTGCACGGCGCTGATTAGAACGGCCGCAAATCTCCCTGACCAGAAGTACGTATCATTGCTGACATATTCTCACTTCTTACATGCCGAATCAAGTGTTCTGTGCATAATATGAATATTGTCATTGCGAACCGGCGAATCGCCGGAGATGATCATCGAGTTATATCCGATATGAACATCTGCTGTCTTCGCGAGGAGCGCAAGCGACGAAGCGATCTCATCAGCCTCAGATCCCACGAGATTGCTTCACTGCGTTCTTAGGTGACAGCTTGTAATTCCTTAGTCCCTCTAAATTCTTGCAAAAATGGCAAAAGAATTTATTACCATGTCTGCAACTATCTGGAGATACGATATTCTTGCAGTATCGTAACTGGAGAAAAGAAAAACTCGCGCAAAGGCGCCAAGACGCAAAGAATGAGGGAACCTGAGATAAGAAAGATCATCTTTGATCCCTTGGCGCCTTGGCGGCTTGGCGCGAAAATGAATTATTATTGATCAAAGCCCCAGCACATAACGGCTATTTCGCCGACACTCCGACGATTTTTCAGGAGTTCACTTTTTTAAAACTTCTTAGTTCCGGCTTGTTCGGGTTGGGAGTTTTAGCGTTGCAATCTCATGGGATCCATGATGACCGAGATTGCTCCTCGAAAAGACCGGAGTCGAGATTATGCAAAGGTTCTTGTTGTTATCATTTTTCATTCTATCTCCAGCCGAGCCAATTGCAAAATTACTACTATCATGTCGTCCCCGCGAAGGCGGGGACCCAGAAGTCTCTGTATTTACTGAATTCCCGCCTCCGCGGGAATGACAGTCCGAGAGTTTTGCAATTACCTCAGCCTTTTATCTTTTACTAACAGCCTAACAGTCTTCAGCCTAACAGCCTAAGGGAACAGCCGAACAGTCTGTCCGGAAGTCTCTTTTGCTCCGCAGCTTGTCGAAGATCCTGCTTATGGGATGCGGGAGTCATTCTGCTACCCGCAGCCCGTAAATGAGATGACCGCACGTGGTGTTTTCGATTTCAGCGATGTCGGGCATGTGTCCCCACCTGACAAAGCCGAATTTTTCCAGGATCTTTATGCTGACGATATTGATATCAAGCAGCAGGGCAAAAAGGGTCTTGATGTCGAGCCGGTGGCACTGGCTGATTGCATGTTCCATCAGTGCGGTGCAGACCCCTTTGCCGCGGTGATCCCTGTGGATATAATAGCTGATTTCTGCCGTGTGTCTCAGCGCCATCCTCCCCGGGCGGTACGGGCTCAGACTGCACCAGCCCAGAATACTCCCGTTGTGATCGGCCACCCAGAGCGGATAGTTATTATCCTGGTGTTCTTCAAACCACGGCCTTCTATCCTCCACGCTCACCGGAGTCAGGTCTGCCGTTGCACCTTTTTGCGCCACTGCCTGGTTATAGATCTCCACGATCCGGGGCAGGTCGCTGACGTGTGCCACCCTGATGTTCATAGTTTTCCTTTTGAGGATTCTTCCTCACTTTTCCAGGTTGTTTTTTTGTTTCCGGAAATAATCTCTTCGAATATGCAGATATAACACAAATCCCCACCAGCAGGCTATGGACATAACAAAAGTATACCCATAGATCCTCAGTAGTGCGGCTGTGTCGATCATCTGCAGGATTTCGCGGTAGCTTACCAGCTGCTGCACCAGCCAGGTTTCCATCAATGCTGGGTCCAGGAGGAAAAGGATTTTATCCAGGGTGAAAAAGCACGTACCGGCAAAAACCGCTTTAAAGGCCCATTGCTTGGGTGCCCACAAGCCGATGCCGATGATCAGGAACAGGGCTGTGTAGAAGGCATGGTAGACCACCATCAGAGGTCCGCTTTGAATCGTACCGAACAGCGGGACTGAAGAAGTCAGAGACAGCAGCTCAAATACGGCGGACAGTAAAAACAGTGCACCCGCACTTTTTATGGTAAATCGTCCTTTTGCGGCTTTACTCACAGGAGCGATCCTTGACTGGCATTGCAGGCACTGCACATATGTTCGCCATGCAGGTCATTCTTACTACAGTAATGAGAAATAACAACATGCTACTTTCCCGTAAATTCCGCCTTTCTCTTGTTGAGAAAGGCCCTTGAACCTTCTTTGAGGTCGTCACTGTTCAGCGCTGCAACAATCATATTTTCTATCTCTTCCCTGTCTTCAGGGCTGATGCCTTGATAATGCAGGAGTTTATTGAAGATATGCTTGTGTCCCTTTACTGCCAGGGGCGCATTGTGGGCTATCTCTTCGGCCAGAGCGTAGGTAAAATCATGCAGTTCGGCCTTGGGGACAACATAATTGACCATGCCCATCTCTCTCGCCTTGGTAATGTCATAATGCCTGCCGGTCAGAAATGCCTCTTTGGCGTAAGCGTAGCCCATGACATTGATAAATTTCTGTATCCCCTCGGGATGGTACAAAAGTCCCAGCCTGGAAGGAGGGATCCCCATCTTCGATGTGTCGGAGGCAATCCGTATGTCGCAGGTCATAGCCAGTTCGCACCCTGCGCCGAAGGCATACCCGTCGATCATGGCAATCACGGGATACGGATAGCGCTCAATCGCGCCGAGACCTATTTCCAGTGGGTTTTTCTTTGTGAGCTCTCCAGCGAGTTCGTCCGGAATGTCTGTGGGAAGTTCAGAGATATCATACCCCGAAGAAAACGATTTGTCTCCTTCTCCCCGGATTACAACGGCCCTGATATCATCGCTGCGCGAAAGTTCGTTAAAACGCTCTGCCATTCTCAGCAGCATTTCCGGATTGAGAGAGTTGCGTTTTTCCAGGCGGTTGAGGGTGATGGTTGCTACGAATCCTTTTTTTTCCATCAGGATTACATCATCGGACATGTCACTTCCTCCTTAACAGCTGCACTCTATACTGCAAATAAAAAACCTGAATATAATGGACTGATTCTGCCTTTATTATTCAGAAAAGACAAGGGCATGATCCCGGCACAGTTTATTGGCGGTGCATAGTTTGCCCTGCGTCCGATCTCGCGGCAGCGTGCCTGAGATCCCGCCGATTTTTGATGGGGCCTTTATAACAGGGTCCAGGGCTTGCAAAGAGGGTTCATAAAATTGATTTATAATGCTATAAAATAATAAAGATACACCGATACAATGCCGATGAATGACTCAGAAAATGAACTACCCCGCAGCAAGCTACGGGGTATCAAAACTTTCTAAAGGGAATAAGCCTTTCGCAGCAAGCTGCGGGGAATTAAACCCCTAAGAGAGATTAAATGATACACTTTAGGGAGGCTCTAACATGAAGAAAATCTTAGTATGTTGTATTGTCTGTTGTTTCATTTCAATACCGGTTATTGCAGAAAACTTATATCATATTGAGGTGTTGCAGGTATCAAAGATCAATCCGTTTGACTGGGCGTATGAAGGATTTA
>CAYRCP010000221.1:0-3923 GCA_964422755.1 uncultured Bacteriovoracaceae bacterium
GAAATCGGGTGGATCAACAACCCTGATATTATTGGACGAAACGACAATCTCGTCTCGGTAAACACCGCCTTGATGATCGACCTCAACGGACAGGTAGCGGCAGAATCCATCGGGACCAAGCAGTACAGCGGTTCCGGAGGTCAGGTAAACTTTGTGCACGGCGCCAAAAAATCAAGGGGAGGCAAGAGCATCATAGCCTTGAAATCAACCTATTCGGACAAAGAAGGGCATCTTCACAGCAAAATCGTCCCCACCTTCCCTGCCGGCACGATTGTCACCACCTCTCGAAACGATGTGGAGTATATCGTTACGGAATACGGCGCAGTGAACCTGAAATATCAGAGCGTCGAAAAGAGGACGAGAAAGCTTATCTCCATTGCCCATCCCGATTTCAGGGACGAACTCGAGTTCGAAGCAAAAAAGATCGGCTGGCTCTGACAACGCCCTGCCCTGCATAGCGCATCAGGCACCATGCAGGGCTTGCCGGCATCGATAGGCCGGCAACGCATTACGTATTATTCTTAAGCCAGGCAGGCTCTTTTACACCGGCAACGAATTTTTGCAGTCCTACAGGGAACAGCCGTTTCAACCAGTCATAGACGTACGCATCAAAACCGACCATGATACGGTGCTTGTCTTTTTTGATACCGGATATAATCAGCTGTGCCGCTTTCTCAGCTGTTGTGAATGCGATCAACCGGTCAAAAACCTGAGCAGTGTCTTCATGGTTCATGCGGGTATCTGCCGCCTTGTAAAAACGGGCATTGCGGACAATGTTCGTTTTGATACCGCCGGGATGGACACAGCTTACTCTCACCCGCGTGTTTTTTAATTCCTGGCACAGGGTCTCGGTAAAACCCCTCACCGCGAATTTTGTCGTGCAGTACGGACCATTGTTCGGATTGGTAAATATCCCGTTCACACTCGAGATATTGACGATATGCGCCTCGCCTGCTTCTTTAAGATAGGGGAGGAATGCCTTGCAGCCATAGATAACGCCCCACAGATTGATCCCCATGATCCATTCAAAATCATCATAACCCACATCTTCGATGGTCTCCGACACTGCCACCCCGGCGTTATTGATCAGGAGGTGTACGCACCCATGGTGCTTCACCACATCCTGGGCATAACCCAAGACCTGTTCTCTGACGGATACATCTACGACATGCGTGGATATATTTACCCCTGTGTCCTTGATCATGCTCTTTGTCTCAAGTAAACCGGCTTCATCAACATCGGATATTGCCACATGGCAACCCTCATGAGCCAGCTGGACGGCGAGCATCCTCCCGATGCCGGATGCCGCTCCGGTAACGGCAGCAACCCTGTTGTTCAAATTTCTCATACAACGCCCCTCTCCTTTAAACTTATCGCACCATACCCGGATAAAACCCCGCCGGAAAATCCCGGTATTTCCTCATATGCTGTTTTACACAACCTTTCAGGAAAGTGCGGCCACCGCGTCGTTCAACCGTTTTCCTGTCCATCCCATCGCCAGTCTGGCCCCGAGAGCCACGGCAACAAAGACAATGACAAATTTAGACAGCATGGCATTGCCAAAGGACATATATGCCACCCCCATGGCGTGGAGGCTGAAAATATGCCCGATACCGATGCCGAGTCCCATCAGCAGCATGATGATAAAATAGAGAAACCCGTGTATTCCCCGTGCATTTCCCTCATAGGTGAATTTGCCCTGATACATATCCGAAATCACGTACATGATGGTGCCAAGAAACGTGAAGTTGCACACAAACATGAAGGTCACTGCCAGATCAGCCCCTACAGCGGCAGTGGGCACCATGCCGGCATACTCGCTGCCCTGCTGCACTAATTTCAGCATTTCCTGGGAAAACCCCCTGTTTCCCAGCGCCCCGTTTATAATAAACTGGAATATGAGGTTAGGAAAAACGTATGCAGCCCAGAAATACCCCCTCAGGGATGGAACAGGAGGAGAAGATCCCAGTCCTATGGCAGCCATGGTTGCAAGATCGCTTCCTATGGAGCGCTTTGTAATGAAATAATGAGGGAACACATACAGCAGTGCAATCAGTACGGTCACAAAAGGCGTTGGCTTCCATCCGGTGCCGAGTATGACCGCTGCAACCGCAGCAATGCACACGAGTGCAGCTGTAAATCCCGCCGGCAGGGTCTGCCGCCAGGGACTCCTCACAAGTGCACCCGCGGCCTTCATATCATCCTGCGTCAATTCGATCTTCCCTTCTATGAGCTCTTTACGGGCAGCAAAAAGGGTTCCTGCCGGTTGAAAGGTAATGAATGCCAGGTAGGTTGCTGCAATAAACCCCAGAACGGTAAATTGGCTGTAGTCTTCACCCATCACATGAAAAACCAGTGCTCCGGCGACTGCCAGCAGAATGCCTATGACAACGAAACTTACGATCACCTGTACGGCAAGCACCTTCTCCACGCTCAGCTTCTTATGGCCGGATTTCCCCATAATCTCCTCCTCTTTGTTTTCATTTCATCTCATTCAAACACAGGATATCGAATACATAACATTTGTTATATGATTAATTTAAACGTACATCCTCAATAATGTCAATGTGTATTAATTTCTGAATACGTACCGGCATGCATCTGAAAGTGTGCGCCATGCCGCTGTTGTTTTGAAGCTTCTATTATCCGGATGAACTCACCATATCTCAAGGGAGACCGCTCACCAGGCAAAAAACCCTGAGCGCAACGCCTTAACTGACAACACAATAAAAGTGTTGTCAGTTAAGGCTGCATAGTGCCTCTTCAGGACTATTTTTTCAGTCTGGTAAACTTGGCCCCTTCAAGGGTGATATTGCCCATGAGGCCTTTCTGATTGAAAACAAAGGCAACAATCGGCTCCATGATGGTGGTGGAATCCATGGTATCCCCCACACCGACATTGATCAGGGCCAC
Organism: uncultured Bacteriovoracaceae bacterium; assembly: GCA_964422755.1. Lineage (GTDB taxonomy): Bacteria > Desulfobacterota > Desulfomonilia > UBA1062 > UBA1062 > DSAD01. Next base: position 2,914 of record CAYRCP010000221.1, read on the forward strand.
TGATCCATCCACCCCGATTTCCCAGCCGGGACTGTGCCGAAACTTATTGAGGGCATCGCTCTGCATAAAAACCAGGATCAGTGTTTTCTTCTGTGCTCCGAGCTGCGGACCGAAGGCTCCTGCCGCGGTGTTATAGTAGCCGACTGTCCTGCCGCCGATCCTTAAGGCACCCTCGCCATATTCGCCGCCCAGCCAGAACAGTCCTGCTTTGTATACATGGGGGAACACAAGAACTCCCTTGGCGCTGTTGAGAAATTCCGTGCCGCCTTTTACCTGCTTGACAAAATTCTCCAGGGCCACATCTACACTGACATCTATTTCCTTTGCCGTTGCTGCATTGGTCTCGCCAACGGCAACTATCAGAACAAAAACTGCAACCAGCATGGCAGATATATATACGGTAAATCTTTTTGGTGTATGGCTTAGAGACCCAGTCATCATAGTACTCCCTTTCTTTTTTTGATATGTATACTATTTGCAACCACTCACATAGTCAGGCTGAAGCTGTTCAGGCTGAAGAAACACGAAAAGTACGTTTTTTTGAACTTTGACGAAGACACAGCAAATCTTCGCATCAAACATGCCTTCAAAGCGTGTTATATTCCAGCATTCTCTAACAGTCTTCAGTTTACCTACTTTAGTAGTTACTACTATTTAAAACAATATTTTGCGTTAGACCGCAAGTCTTTTCCTGATTCTTTAACAATGCAGCAACTGTTCAGGTGGACAGGCAAAAGGCTGAAGGTGCCCTGAAAAACTGGTCAAAGTACGCGTTTATTCATTATGCAGTAACTACTCACGTAGTTAGACTGAAGCTGTTTAGGCTGAAGTCTGAAGGAATCCAAAAGTACTTTTTCCCGCACGTTAGCGGAAAAAACAGCAGATCCTCGCATCAGACATGCCCTCAACGTGCGACATATTCCCGCTTTTCCTGACAGTCTTCAGTCTTCAGCATCCCAAGGGCATTTCTTTCAGGGCACCTTCCAACCTGAATAGTTACATTAAGTATA
>CAYRCP010000222.1:0-3913 GCA_964422755.1 uncultured Bacteriovoracaceae bacterium
TTATGCTCCGGGCACTCACCCCCAGCTTCGAAAGCCCCTCGCTGACATCGATAAATTCAAGAATCACCCCTATAGATCCTGTCAGGGTACCGGAAAGAGCGTAAATACTATCTGCCGCACAGGCAATATAATATGCACCCGAAGCACCGATCGAACCCATGGAAGCCACCACGGGCTTGGTCTCCTTCAACCGCAAAAGCGCCTCAAACACCTCCTGCGAGGGTCCCACTCGTCCTCCGGGGCTGTCAAGCCGCACAATGACCGCCTTTATCTGCTCATCTTCTTCAAATCCTTTGATGATCTCCAGATATGTCAGCGAGTTCACTATAGGTCCGTCAATTTCCAGCATCCCTATAGCCGGGGTCATATTTTCCCGAATGGCCTTCACGCCTATAATGACCACGATGAGTGCTAAAATGATAAAGAATATCCGTTTCGTCTTTTTCTTCATAGTTAATGATAATCCAGGTTAATGATACGGTGCATCAATGATTATACAACCAGAAATATATAAGCAAGTATAAAACAAGAATGCATATGTTGTCTATCTGTACCACGACCTTCTTTCTGGCCTTTACCAGGGCTCCGGTCAAAAAGATACCGGTCATCCCGATCCCGGCACCCAGGGTAACCATCTGCGATAATGTGACTGCTCCATATAACGTTCCGGTATACGCCAGATCTGCCAGAGCTACAATAGTAAGGTTCATGAGATTGGAACCGAAAATATTCCCGGTGGCCATAGAGATATTGCCAAGTCTGAGCAGCCTCATGGTGACCACGAATTCCGGCAGAGAGGTTGCTGCGGCCATGAAGAGAGAACCCACAAACGTGGAGGTGAGGTGAGTAGTCATGGCAATGTCATTGCACGCATCCGCCAGAAAAACCCCGGCGGCCACAACCAGGGCGCCAAAGATTACAATCAGCGTAATATTTTTCGTGAGACCCCGCTGTGAGGGTTCCGGGTGAAGAGAGGGGGCCTCGGATTCCCCCGGTCCCTGGCGGGAGTAAACCCACATGCCAAAGACATAGAATGCAAGAATAAATATATCCGCCCACAGCGCACTCGCAGTTCCTGTCAGCTTGTACATGCAAATGAGCATCGCCAGAAAAGCACTGAGAGAGATGCACAGGTATGCCGAGAAATTTGAACGCCATTGCCAGCCGTTGTCTTCCATCTTTGAACTGAACAGAATGACCGCAACCGAGAGAATGGCTATATTGAAGAGATTCGAACCGAAGATATTTCCAACCCCGAGATCGGGGTTGGATTTATATACTACTGCGGAAAGCGTACCGATGAGCTCGGGCAACGAAGTAATGAAACCAAGTATCAGGGCTCCCACGAAGCCCTTGCTCAATCCGGTAAGATCTGCTGTCTCGTCCGCCAAGTCACTTAAGTACCTTCCTGCGAAGAAGATAACAAGTGAAGCGAGAATAAAACGAGACCACATCGCCTCTTATTAACTCTTTTTCTTGCTGTCTTGCAATACTTTAAGCAAATCTCCCAGGTTGGTACCAACCTTCTCGGAGCCTTTGCTCTGGGTTGCTGCTATGGTCTTCTTTTCCTGCGCATCTTCCAGGGACCTGATAGAAAGCCCTATCTTTTTATTCTCCGAAGAAATACGCAACACCATGGCTTCCACTTCCTGACCTACTTCCAGGACATCTGCCAGAGAGTCGATCTTGTCGCTGCTCACCTCTGAGATGTGGATCATTCCCTCGACACCTTGCCGGATCTCGACAAATGCACCGAAATCGGTCAGAGAGGTGATCTTGCCTTTAATAAGGCTTCCCACGGGATGCTCGTTGGCAACCTGGGTCCAGGGATCCGGGCTGAGCTGCTTGAGGCCCAGGGAGAACTTTTCATTATCCGGATCGATGGTGAGTACCTTGGCAGGGAGAACATCTCCCTTCTTGTACATATCCCGAGGGTTCTTGATCTTGGGATCCCAGGAAATATCGGATACATGAATGAGTCCATCGACATCGATCGTTTCATCCACGCTGACAAACAACCCGAAGTCCGTAACATTTTTCACGGTTGCATCGACTACCGTCCCCTGGGGATAGTACTCTTCGATAAGTTCCCACGGATTTGGAGAAGTCTGCTTGAGTCCCAGGGAGATCCGCCTGTTATCCTGGTCAACACCCAGCACAACGACATTCACGTCCTGTCCTTCCGTCAGTATGGATGACGGGTGTCTCACCCGTTTGGTCCAGAACATTTCCGATATATGGACAAGGCCTTCGACGCCTTCTTCCAGTTCGACAAAGGCACCGTAATTGGTGATGGAAGTAACCGTTCCCGAGATCTTCTTGCCGATGGGATACCGGTATTCAAGACCTTCCCATGGGTCAGGGATCAGCTGTTTCATCCCCAGAGAGATCTTCTCCGTTTCGGGATCAAATTCCAGGACCTTCACCCTGATCTCCTGGCCGGTAGACACCTTGTCCTTGGGATCTTTGAGCTTGCCCCATGACATATCAGTGATGTGGAGGAGTCCGTCAATACCGCCGATATCGACAAAGGCGCCATAAGCCATGATATTTTTCACCTTGCCGGTAATTATATCATCCTTTGCAAGGGTTTCCATGAGCTTTTTCTTGTTCTCATCTCTTTCACGTTCAAGGATTTCCCGATGGCTGACCACCACGTTGTTCTTCTTCCGGTTGAACTTGATGACCGCAACATCGATCTCCTGACCAATCGTCTTTTCCAACTCTGTTTCAGAAACCGGGTTGAGTGTTGCCTGCGAACTCGGCAGGAAGGCAAGGATACCGATATCGACGGTCAGACCGCCCTTTATCCTCTCAACAACCCTGCCCTTGAGGAAGCCGTTGTCCTGATATGCCTTGAAAATATCGTCCCATATCTTTATGCGACGAGCTTTTTCCTTGCTTAACCTGATAATCCCCTTGACGGGATTGATGCTTTCGACCAGCACCTCGACTTCATCACCGACAGAAATGCTGATGTTTCCCTTTTCATCGATGAATTCCTGAATACGTGCCTGGCCGTCGTTCTTTCTGCCGATGTCTATCATGATGTGCTCTGTACCGATCTGCACCACTGTTCCCATTACCACGGAACCGGTGGAGACACGTTTATCCAATGTCTCTTCATACAGGGCTTCCAAGTCTGTTTCGTCATCAATCAATTCATCTTCAGTCTCGTCTTGTTGCTGACGTGCATCTTCCTCCTTAATTGCATTTTCCTGTTCTTGATCTGTTTTGTATTCTTCTGCGCTAAACATTTTATAATCCCCCTATCCGTCGTTCCTTATTCCTTTAATAAGTTGGCATCGTATACAATATAGATAACCAAATTACAAGACTTTAATATTCACAGAGAACATGAATTAAATTCAGACAGATAGAAGCCCAAAAACACATAATCACTGCAGCAGGCTTGGCTTATGGGGCGATCCCGGCGGATTTTGCGCATCGAAGGAGACGAGACTCCCAGGTGGGAGATGCATCAGTCGAGCGGGTTCTTTTTGGGCTTTACTGCCGATGGGTCTTTGAGTGCCTTCTCCAGATCGCTGAAGATTTTTGCCTTGTCGGTGCTCCTGCCCAGTGTCTTTTCAATCTCTTTCAACCGAGACTGCTGCTGATTTTTGAACTGGCTGATCTCGTCCTTCATCCGGGAAGACTGTTGCCCCCTCGGCAGATCCTCGAGAGCGGCATAGTCTGCGATGCTGTACCGTATCTGCGCGCCTGCCTGTATCACCCTGATTATGGAGCGATCTTCAAGTTTCCTGGCCAGCAGGGAAAGCTCTTCTTCGGAGATCTTCAGCAGCGCAGAGAGTCCATCAAGTGACGGCGGCCTTTTGTGCAGGTGTTCGAAAACCCGGATGCCGGCGAGAAATACGTGAGCCTGCTCATACAGATCCGTTGATTTCATGCCATA
>CAYRCP010000223.1:0-3913 GCA_964422755.1 uncultured Bacteriovoracaceae bacterium
GCAAAGGGATGTAAGGAATCAGGATGTGCCCTGATCGGCGGCGAGACTGCCGAGATGCCGGGGATGTACAGTGAAGATGACTATGATCTTGCCGGTTTTGGCGTAGGCGTGGTGGATGCCGACAAGATGATCGATGGCTCGGGTATATCCGCCAGGGATGTACTTATCGGTTTACATTCTTCAGGGATACACAGCAATGGATTCTCTCTGGTCAGGAAGGTTCTTTTTGACCGGGCCAAGCTGGGCATTGACGATTATATCGATGATCTCGGGAAATCCCTTGCAGAGGAACTGCTCACGCCGACCCGGATATATGTCAAGAGTATGCTGAATATCATGCGGACATACGAGATCAAGGGGCTTGTACATATTACGGGCGGAGGTTTTGTCGATAATATCCCGAGAATCATGTCGGGCCGGTCCTCTGTCGTGATCCAGCGGAATTCCTGGGAAGTGCCGCCAGTGTTTTCATTCATGCAGGATATCGGGAAGATAGCAGATATTGAGATGTTCAGAACGTTTAACATGGGTATCGGCATGGTGCTCATTGTTTCAGAGAAAGACGCTGATGACGTAATGCTCAGGCTGAAAGGGCTCAAAGAGCCTGCGGAAATAATCGGCTATGTGAAATCACGAGAAAAAGGTGAGGACACGGTCATCTTTGAAGGATAGGGGTTCATATGACTCGAATAGGGGTATTGGTATCCGGCAGTGGATCAAATCTTCAGTCCATAATGGATGCCTGCGATCGCGGTGATATTGATGGAGAGGTGGCCATTGTCATCAGTAATATCGACGGCGCGTATGCATTAACGCGAGCAGAGAAGAAATCGGTTCCTGTCCGGGTGATTCGGCACAATGAGTATCCCGACAGGCAAAGTTTTGACGAGCAGATTAAAAGAACCCTGGAGGAATACCAGGTGGATCTGGTTGCTCTCGCCGGTTTCATGCGGGTGCTCACCCCTGAATTCCTTGAGAGTTTCCCCGGCAGGGTAATAAATATTCATCCTGCATTGCTGCCTTCTTTTCCCGGCCTCGGCGTAAGACAAAAGGCGATTGATCACGGTGTTCGGTTTTCGGGATGTACGGTTCACTTTGTGGATGCCGGCGTGGATACCGGCCCGATAATCATTCAGGCAGTGGTACCCGTATACCCGGATGATACGGAAGAGGAATTAAAAGACAGGATCCTCAAGTTGGAGCACAAGATATATCCCAAAGCGATCCAGTTGTTTTCACAGGGCGCGCTTAAGATTGACGGAAGAAAGGTCTTTGTTCACGGTGCCCTGAAGGATGATTCCCTGTGCCTCATAAACCCTCCTTTGGACAATTAAAGGGCCCTGTGCTGGTAAGTGCCTGTCTGCTGGGTATCCCCTGTAGATATAACTGCAAAACGAAACCCATGCCGGATTTTATTGGCGAGCTCGACATTATCCCTGTTCCCATTTGCCCGGAACAGCTCGGGGGGCTTGCGACCCCACGTTCTCCGGCGTACTTCATCGGAGGGGACGGGCAGGATGTGCTTGAAGGCAGGGCAACCCTGATGAACCGGGAGGGATCGGATGTCACAAAGCATTTTATCCATGGTGCGGACAATGTATGCAAGATCGTTCAGCTTCTCAACGTAAAGTGGGCTATATTAAAGGAAAAGAGCCCTTCGTGTGCAACACACCAGGTATGGTTCAAGGACAGCCTTGCCAGTGGTGTGGGTGTTACTGTTGCCATGCTGAAGAATATGGGGGTTTCCCTCATGAATGAGGATGGGAGGGTATGAAGGCAACCTATGATGTTATCGGTTCTGGCGATGGACTCTCCGGCCTTGTTGCCAGTGCCCTGCTGGCAGGCAAGGGTTTTTCTTGTCTATGGGCCGATACCTCGGCAAAAGAAGAAGGCCGGCCGGTTCAGGAGAATATTCCGGCGTTTATTACCCGAGGATTCTGGGAGCAGGGTCTCAAGATTATACTCGGATCACTGGATACATCGATAATCGAGTCGCTGCGGCCGAGAAGGATTCAGCTTATGCAGAGCCTCCTGCCCGGTAACCGCTTTGATATACATCCTCATGATCAATACCCGAACCTGACGCTTCCGAAAAAGATGCAGAAAAGATACCTCTCACTGCTGGGCAAGACTATGGCTCAGCCGATGGCTCTGGCGCGTACTCCCCTGAGTATGGTGCCACGACTAGAGCAGTGGGAGAGCAACTTCATCTCAGGTCTGGGCAGAACCGGGAATATGGACTATAGATCGTATCTTCGCTATATGACGGCTCTTACCGGGATGTATGTGTTTGATTACGGCAAGATCAAAGAGGTTCTCGGCTCATACCTGGCCAGTACAAAGGGAGACTATGAATTTGCCGCTGATACGGAGTATCTGTATCAGGGCAGGGATATAACCGGTGTTAACTTCGATGGCAAGAGTATCAAATCAAGATATTACCTCACAGAAAACTCTTTAGAACAAAACACGCCCGACGGATTCATGTACTATGGAAAATTTGAACTGGCTAATGAGGTAATCCCGGTTGGCATGGGAGATCTCCTGGCGGTATCACCCACAAAAGACATGGACTACCCCATTGTCCTTAGCATTAACAGAGGCTCCGGGCGGGCGATGGTAACGGTTGCCACCAAGATCAGGGTGGACAGCACGCTCACCTCCCTGATGGAACAATTCTCCTGGGCCTCGGGCATGATTTTGAAGAGATTGAGACAGCTGATCCCCTTTATGGATGACTTTCTGGTGAATTTTGAGGCAGTAGATCCATTTGACCACAATGCCATACGACCCTGGTTTTCCTATAAGGAAAATATAAAGTCCCCTTGGTTTTTCTCCGCCGGCCATTATATTAGACAAATAGAAAAGGTGTATGTCTGTGATCGGATGAAGTTTTCCTGGCTCGATGTCGAGGGGGAGATTCTTTGGGGTATATGTGTGGCAAATGCCATATTGAATGATTTAAACAGGTCGGATCTTATTATCAAAACAATGGTATGAAGTCGAAGGGCGTTACCCTTCTTGAACTGATGGTGGTCTTGGTCATTATATCCATAATGGCGGCTATTGCTCTGCCCAATCTGAGCGTTTTTGCATCCAGGAAAACACTGGGCAGGCAGGGAGATGAACTGGTCGCCATATTTCAGCGTTCGCGTGAAAAGGCAATGGAGCAGGGTATTGCCTGGCGGATCCTTTTCTTTCCGGAGGAAGAAAGATGCATATGTTTCGGGGATAAGAACGCAAACTCGCAGATAGACCCGGGAGAGCAGCAGATAGGCCCATTTTATCTGAGCGAGGGCATATGTTACGGCTGTCTTGCTTCAAAAGGTCCGAATAAGACCAAAATCCCGGGTGACGGGGTGAGTTTTGTAAATAATCGAACCAGTTTCTCCTATATGGGATGCTGCAATGCCGGCACCATCTATTTGAGGTCGCAAGACAGATCCCTGGCAATCAGGCTGTTACCGTCATCCGGCACGGTACGGATGTGGGAATATGACGAGGCATGGCAGGTGGTGAAATGAGAGGCTTTACCCTTATCGAGGTCCTGGTGGCCCTTTGTGTGATCATGGTCTTTTTTGTCGGGATCTCCAAGATAACCGTCCTGACCACCAGGGCATCCAGGTATTCGGATGATCTCACCTATGCAACCGCACTCGGTCACGCAAAGCTCCTCGGACTGAAAGCAGAGTCTGCTTCCTCACCATTGATGAGTCTTGACTGGCATCAAGACCCGGACAACCCACTTGCCTGTGAGAACAAGGACTTCTACCGGTTCTGGCTGGTGAGCAAGAAGGCATTGGGCAAAGAAGTCAGGATGTATGTGGCGTGGAAAGACAACGGGAAAGACGTAGTGTATAACTTCGGTTCATTGGCCGACTTAACGAGCTCTCAATGCGCAAAAATAGATTTT
>CAYRCP010000224.1:0-3906 GCA_964422755.1 uncultured Bacteriovoracaceae bacterium
CAATCTTCTCCCTGCCGTGTCTTCGCTCTACGTACGAAGGGATGAGATCCATGGGGCCGGGTCGGTACAAAGCCACGGCAGCGATGATGTCTTCAAATTTCTCGGGACGGAGCTGCCTGAGCATCTGCTTCATCCCTCCGCTTTCCAACTGGAACACACTCGAGGTATCTCCCTCGCTGATGAGCTGGTAGGTACGTTTCTCGTCAAGAGGAATCTTCGAGATATCGAAGTCCAGCCCCCCTGACCGGATGATGTCCACGGCCTTCTGGATAACGGTCAGGGTCTTGAGCCCAAGCATATCGAACTTGATCAACCCCACACGCTCAATGCTTTTCATATCGTACTGGCTGATGAGCATGCCTTTTTTGTCCATGGTCACCGGAATATGGTCCACCAGGGGCTTGCTGTCGGAGATCACCACGCCTCCGGCATGGACAGAGGCATGTCTGCTGAGGCCCTCCAGGGCCTTTGCAATGTCAATGAGCCTGGAGACCATTGCATCCTTTTCCATGAGCTCCTTCAATTTGGGCTCAACCCTCAGGGCCTCTTTCAGGGTCATCTTCAAATCATTGGGAATGAGCTTGGCAATCTTGTCCACATCGGCGTAACTCATCCCCAGTACCCTGCCCACATCGCGGATAACGGCCTTTGCCTTCATGTTGCCGAATGTGGTGATCTGGCAGACGTTTTCATGACCGTATTTATTCTTCACGTATTCGATCACTTCATCACGCCTGCTCTGGCATAAATCCACATCGATATCCGGCATGCTCTTGCGCTCGGGGTTGAGAAATCGCTCGAAGAGGAGGTTCCAGCGTATGGGATCGATATCGGTAATACCCAGGGAGTATGCCACGAGAGAGCTCGCCGCACTGCCCCGTCCCGGACCGACAGGAATATTGTTATGTTTTGCATACTGCATATAATCGGAGACGATCAGAAAATAGCCGGTAAAACCCATTGATTTGATGATCTGAAGTTCTTCTTCAAGGCGCAGGGCATATTCTTCCTCGATAACGCTGCCCATTCTTGCCTTGAGCCCATCCCTTGTTCTCTCATCAAAGACGTCATCCAAGGTCCTACCGGTTTCAATGGGATATACAGGAAAATAATAGTTGCCTGAGGGCAATTCCAGATTGCAGCGAGAGACCACTTCTTCGGTGGTCTTTACGGCATCAGGGGCCCAGGCAAATTGCTCGGCCATTTCCTGGGGACTCTTGAGGTAGAGCTGGTCCGTCTCAAAGGTCATGCGCCCCTTGTCGTGAATCATACTCTGGGTCTGTATGCACAGGAGTGCCTCATGGGCCTTTGCATGCTCCTTGCGCAGGTAGTGGCAGTCGTTTGTTGCCACAACAGGCAGATCGTATTGTCTGGAAACATCGACGAGAAGTTTGTTGACCCTGTTCTGGTCCTCTATACCGTTACTCTGGATCTCCAGGTAAAATCTTTCGTCAAAGGTCGAGCGGTAAAACTCAACCGCGTCAAAGGCCTTTGTCTCATTACCCCGCAAGAGCCAGTAAGGGACCTCACCCTGCAGGCAGGCGCTCATGGCAATGAGGCCAGAACTATGCTCGGCGAGCAGGGTCCTGTCCACACGGGGTTTGTAGTAAAAACCCTTTATGTGCGCAGCAGAGACGATTTTTACGAGGTTACGGTAGCCCTCTTCATTCTGAGCAAGCAGGACAAGATGATAATTTTTCGGCAGCCCCGGAATCGGCTCTTTGGTTGCCATATCCTTTGGCGCTACATATACCTCGCACCCGATTATGGGTTTTATCCCGGCTTTTTGCGCCTTGTCATAGAACTCAAGAGCACCGTAGAGAACACCGTGGTCGGTAATAGCAACTGCTTCTTGGCCGAAGCTCTTTGTGGTCTCGATGAGATCACCGATCTTGATGGCTCCATCCAGAAGACTGTACTGAGTATGACAGTGGAGGTGCGCAAAGGACATCGTCTCTCTAAGACTCCAGTTTGTAGTTCGGGGCCTCTTTTACGATGATAACATCATGGACATGAGATTCCTTCAGCCCTGCTGCAGTAATCTTGACCATCCTGGCTTTGCTCTGTAATTCTTTGATATCCTCGCAACCGGTATATCCCATCCCGGCCCTGAGTCCACCCATGAGCTGGTAGACGTTCTCTGATATGGATCCCCGGTAGGGAACTCTGCCCACGATGCCTTCGGGGACTAATTTCTCCGATTCGGTCACATCTCCCTGAAAATATCTGTCCTTGGAACCCATCTTCATTGCTTCCATAGAACCCATTCCCCGGTAGGCCTTGTATGTCCTCCCCTGGTAGATGATTCGCTCTCCAGGGGCCTCGTCCGTACCTGCGAAGAGAGAACCGATCATGACGGCTGATGCACCGGCAGCTATGGCCTTTGTTATGTCACCGGAGAATTTCACCCCGCCGTCTGCAATAATGGTGACGCCGTGCTTGCTTGCCTCGGCAGCACAGTTCATAATCGCGGTTATCTGGGGCATGCCCACACCTGCAACAACGCGCGTTGTGCATATGGACCCGGGCCCGACCCCTACTTTTATTCCGTCTGCCCCCGCCGCAATGAGATCTGCGGTGGCCTCTTTTGTCACCACATTGCCGGCAATAACCTGCGATTTTGGATAAAGCTTCTTGATCGCCTTTACCGAATAGATAACCGCCTCTGAGTGGCCATGTGCCGTATCGACAACCAGAACATCAACACCGGCATCTACCAGTGCATGTACCCGTTTCATGTCATCCGGCATGATACCCACAGAAGCACCAACGAGCAGCCTGCCCCTCGAATCCTTGGCCGAAGAGGGATACATCTGTGCCTTCTCAATGTCCTTGATGGTAATGAGGCCCTTGAGATGGTAGTTTTCATCCACAACGGGCAGTTTTTCTATCTTGTATTGGTGAAGTAATTGCTTGGCCTCTTCGAGGCTGATTTCGCCCTGTACCGTGACAAGATTTTCCTTTGTCATGGCCTCTGCGATGGGCCGGTTCATATCTGTTTCAAATCGCAGATCCCTGTTGGTCAAAATCCCCACGAGCAGACCGTCTACCGTGATGGGCACACCGGAGATCCGGTAGTGCATCATGAGGCTGAGTGCCTCGCCGATCTTCTGCTCGGGTTTCATGGTGAAAGGATCGACGATCATCCCGCTTTCAGATTTCTTGACTTTGTCTACTTCCACTGCCTGTGCATCGGGCGGCATATTCTTGTGTATGATGCCGATACCCCCTTCACGTGCCATGGCAATGGCCGTTCTCGCCTCGGTAACGGTATCCATGGCAGCGCTTAAAAGCGGTATGTTCAGGCGTATTTCCCTGGTCAGACTTGTACTGATCTTTACCATTGCCGGGGTAACACTCGACTTGGCGGGGAGAAGCAACACATCATCAAATGTCAGGGCATCCTGTACTTTCTTGTCCATATACTCTTACTCCTTATTGAATGCTGTATTCGACCCTGAGGTATCCTCCTGAGAGTGTACCGGAATCCCCACGGAATTGTATCGGCATGTATGATCCTACAAGCCGTTTTATATCTTTCCAGACACCTCCTGATTCCTTTGGCCTGATTATGCGGGGCTTACCTTCAATGCCCGCTTTTTTCTTCACATCTTCTATCGCATCATCAAGCCCGCCCAGATTGTCGATCAATCCCATGGCCTGTGCCTGCCGGCCGGTAAAGACCCTCCCGTCCGCATACTGCACGACTTCATCCCTGGGCAGTGCCCTGCCCCTTGAGACCGCATCTATGAACTGATCATGGACATCTTTGGCAAGCTCTTCAAAGTATTGCCGTTCCTTCTCCGACATGTGTCGAAACGGGGTCCCGGCATCCTTGAGTTCTCCGCCGGTTATGCTCCGGGCACTCACCCCCAGCTTCGAAAGCCCCTCGCTGACATCGATAAA
>CAYRCP010000225.1:0-3900 GCA_964422755.1 uncultured Bacteriovoracaceae bacterium
TCAGAGTCGCAATCAGGGGGGCAAATGGAAGAATGGGGTTGCAGGCCATTTATGCCTCCATGGAAAACAACGAGGATATTCTCGCACGGGCGAAGAAAAAGGAGCTTAACGACAAGGATGTTTGGATAGATGTCGTATTCGGGGCATTTACGGCAGATATCCCTACAGTACAGCAGCTTTTGGCCGGCGTTATGAGATCGGAGAAAAACAAGATACTTGAGGGCTATGATAAGTCAGGTTCTCCCATCTACCGGCTGAAGGCAGAAGGAAAGCATGAACTTAGAACCAAGTATCTGGAACAGACCCTTGACGAAGAGCCGCAGAGAGATCATGTGATCCCTTTTGATCGCCAGGAGATTGTAGATACAGCCGAAGGGCTTCCGGCAATCAAGATCCTGTCTTATGATAAGCAGGAGGTATTGTCCATTATACGCCATGCAAACGTGAGACTGGGAGAGCTGTCCGGCGAGGCAATCATGGACAGGGTTTTGGATACCGGCAATGACCTTGGTGCAAATGTGCTCCTGTCCTGCGTCGGTGATACGGCAAAGAGTGCCGATAGAATGAAAAAATGGCTGGATAAGATCCATGAAAAGGGATATTCCATGGGATTCCTCGAATCTGCACCGGCAAAAGGCTGGGAGAGCAGAATATTGTCCAGGCAGGACCAGATCAGTGTCCTGTGCTCAAGAAATTTCAGTCCCACCGGTACACTCTTCCGTACGGGTCTTGCACTGAAAAAGCCTCTGTTTGCGTATAATCCCTATGAACTCGGCAAGGCGTCCACAAAGTTCAAAAACGTCTTTAAGCGAATTGTGGAGGAGATAATTGCTACAGATGAATATAAGAAGTTTGCACAAATTCTTGACAAGCAGCCAAAAACCATACGCGAGATCGATGGTGAAAAAACGCTGATCAATTTCCCGCCGAAGTTCCTTACCGTAACCTCACCGAATTATCTCACGTTCAGCTTTTATGAAGATAATGAATACGGCTTTATTTGTGCCGCTCTTCTTCCCAATCTGAAAGGCTTTGGCATGTTATACCGGGAAAAGGATGACGTGGAAAAGTATCGCAAAGAAGGGGTGCACTATGAGGCCATCACCAATGTAGCAGGACTGTTCGGTACAGACTGGTTTACCCAGGCCCCACAGGAGATTGTGAGCAGAGGCGGAGCATTGTCAACCAGCTCGTGCACAACAAACGGTAATCTCATTGGTGATTTTATTGTGATCATGGCACTGTACAGTTACTATGATTATTTCTCCGAGACCCTCAAAGATTATTATCTCTGCACGGACAAGACGCAATGCAGGAAGATCGAAGAAGCGATCGACAAGAAAATGTCCGGATTCAAAGGCTACCTTGATAATCTTCTGTCCAGGAGATCCGGTATGCTCGATACGGTCTTGAATTTTTACTATGACAACATCGAATCTATGAATACCGATATGCAGCATGGACTCACCAGATCAGAATCTCCTGATGTCATCGATTATCTGAGGGAGACTTCTTCGGGTTCACAGACAGAGGTTCCCAAGCTGCTCTCACTGCCTGATCGGGAACTGGAGTATCTGAAAGGGCGGGAGAGGGCGACAGAAGATCTTCTGGCCAACGAGAGCGATGAGAAGGAAAAGGGGATCCTCAAAAAACAGCTGGAAGAGATTCAATCCAGCATAGATACAATCGAAGACAATATAAAGATAGTAAATATACTCGACGATCTCGAGGCTAAATAGGGCTTGACACCTTTCTTTTAATTGGACTAAGAACCTTGGTGAAGGGCCCATAGCTCAATTGGTAGAGCCACCGGCTCATAACCGGTAGGTCCCTGGTTCGATTCCAGGTGGGCCCACTTTTGAAAACAAGGAAGGACGGGTGAAACAGATATTGCTTTTTGGAACGTGTACAAGCAAAAATTTCTCTTAGGGAGAAAAAGGGATGCTCAAAAAAGCATCCCTTTTTTTATTATAAGATGCAGCTAACAAAAATGCTTTCCATACTTGATGACATAGCCCCATTCTCAACGGCTGAGCAGTGGGATAATGTCGGGCTCATGGTTGGCGATCCGGCTCAGGATATCACGGCCATTGTCGTTTCGCTCGATCCCTCTTTCGAGGTCATCTCCTGGGCGAAAACGCATTCTGCGGATTGCATCATAACCCACCACCCTTTATTTTTTGAACCCATACGATGTCTCAATCTGCAGGATATCAGGGCAAAAAAAGTCTCCATGCTTTTGACCTCGGGGATATCTCTGGTGAGTATGCACACGAATCTTGATATGGCTCAAGGCGGGGTTGCCGATGTTCTCGCCCAAAAGCTGTCTTTGAACAATATAGAGAAAAATGGCGCCCTGCGTACAGGAGATCTGCCGGGAGATCTCCCGCTGTCTTCGTGGACCAGGTCTCTGCCCTTTGAGAATATCCGGCTGGTCGATGCCGGCAAACCGGTTCGCCGTGTCGGTGCATGCCCCGGGAGCGGGATGGACTACTGGCGTGATGCATATGTTTCGGGATGTGACACCTTTGTAACCGGCGATGTAAGGTATCATGCGGCGCTTGATGCGAAAGAGGCAGGTATGAACGTCATAGACCTCGGTCATCACGGGACCGAGGAACTAATAGTAGTACCCTTTATGGAGAAGTTGCAACACGAACTACAGGGAGTACACATCCGGGCATACGAGAGCACGGATGTATTCCTGAGCGGAAAAGGAGAGTGAAGATTGAAAGAGTTATTAACGAATTTGATTGCCTTGCAGAATGTTGAACTCGAGATGTTCAAGGCAGAAGAAGGACTCAGGGAAATTCCCAAGGGTGTAGAAGAAATCGAGAGCATTATTCGTGCCCGCAAAAGCGCCCTTGACGCAGTTGATGAGGAGATCGCCCTTTATGAAGAACGGAAAGGTCCTTTAGAGGTCGAATTAAAGGAGAACCAGATCATACTCGATGCCGCAGATGCGAGAATCAAGAGGATCAAGACGAACAAAGAATATCTTGCCCTTCAGCGGGAAATTGATCTTGCCAAAAAGCGCAAGGCTGATATTGAAGAGCAACTCCTCACGATCATGGAAAAGATAGACAAAAAGAATACCGACAAGGAGAGGATACAGAAATCCTTTGACTCCGACAGGGTGATTCTTGAGGAAAAGAAAGAAAAGCTAACCTCCCAGATCAAAGAGCTTGAAGCAGTCCTTGGTGGATATAAGGGTCAGGACGAGACTTTGCGCAAAAGCGTTGATGCCTCCCTCCTTTCGAAGTATGACCGGATCAAGCAGGGCAAGAAGGGCCTTGCCGTGGTGGAATGTGCCGACGGCGTATGCGGGGGATGTCACATGCATGTACCGCCCCAACTCTACAACGAGCTCGTCAGGGGAGACAAACTGATTATTTGCCCCATCTGCCAGAGAATACTCTATGTAAACAGCGAGTCCAAAGAGGAATAAGGCAGCATCTGACCATAACGGATCAGCCGAATAATATGCGGCGAGGTTTGACCGCACCAGGATATGCTCATTAAGGTTTTCCTTCCTTCGGGGCAGCCATGGCGAAATAGGTGCCTGCCACAACGAGGCTTACTGAGGTGAGGCTATACACGGGCATGAATCGTCACCGTTGAGGAGAGTATGAACAACACCTAGGGAGCTAAAAAAGGTATGCCTGAAATTTTTGCTAAAGTTTTATAGAAAGTATCCGTATAGGTATCTATGAATGCAGTTGGCATAGGGCGCTATATTATAACCCAAACACATACCCGGCTTAATACATACATTGTTAAGCGAATAATAATACCTTACTAAGGGAGGATTTAGGCAATGATAAGATCAGACAAAAAAGGTTTTACGTTAATCGAGTTGATGATCGTTGTGGCGATCATCGGAGTTTTGGCCGCAGTGGC
>CAYRCP010000226.1:0-3899 GCA_964422755.1 uncultured Bacteriovoracaceae bacterium
AAGAGCTGAGATCGGAGAATGAACGACTGCGGAACATGCTGGATTTCAAGGCTGCCCATCAGGAGTTTATTCTCTATCCGGCAAGTCTGCTCGCACAGGATATCACCCTTGTTTTCAAGACAGCGGTCATTGATAAAGGCTCCCGGAGCGGATTTTTTATCAACATGCCCATAGTCAATCCCGATGGTGTTCTCGGCAGGGTCGTTGCGGTATCGCCCCACTCTTCACAGATCCTCATGATTACCGACCCGAACTCTGCGATCCCCGCGCTGATAGCATCTACCCGGGTCAAGTGTATCGTAAAGGGTACAGGGGGAAAAAGTCTGAGGCTGGAATATGTCCGCAGGACCGATGATGTGAAAATCGGGGATTTTATTGTGACCTCCGGATTGCTGGGTATATTCCCGAAAGGGCTCAGGATAGGGTATGTCAAGGATATTCAGAAAGATGAACGAAAGATCTTTGCCGATATACTGTTGACGCCGTGTGTGGATATGGAGAAGATAGAGGGGATATTTGGTATAGGCCAAGATGTGGCGATTACAGATTAGTTTTTTTGGGATACTGTTTGCGATAATTCTTATGGAGGTGACGGTTATTCCCTGCCTCTGGGCCCCGTTGCGTGTGGATTTTTTCATTGGTATGATCATCGGCCAGATCATATACATCCCGTTTTCCCAGGGGTTTCCCTTTGTCATACTGGCCTCACTCATACTGCAGGCCTTTTCCGGTGCACGGCTTGGTCTGATCCCGCTGCTCTATATCCTGGTCTTTCTCGCGATCGAGTTTCTCAGAAACCTGGTCTATCTTGAGAATACCTTTACACAACTCGTTATGGGTATAGGTTTTTACCTTGCGCTCATGGTCGTTGGCGTCATCTTTACCGACATAAGTACGATTGAAGGCAAAATGGTTCCCCTGATTGTCGGGGCACTGCTTTCCGGATTCGTGAGCCCGGCGATGGTATATATCGTGTGTCGTCTGCAGACAGCCTATGAATAATAATATTACCGGACCACAGCTTGATGAGGAGTTGCGGTGGAAGGCAAAGCTTCTCACGATCTTTGTGTTCGTGCTCTTTGCCGTGATTTTGTTCAGGCTGGTGAATATGCAGATATTCAAGGGGTCTTACTATGAAGGCCTCTCACGCAATAATCGTATCCGTATCGTGAATATATCTGCCCCGAGGGGAAAGATCCTTGACAGGAACAAAGAGGTGCTGGCGGATAACAGACCTGCATATAATCTGATGGTGATGCAAGGGGATCTCTCGAATATCCCCGAGGTCTCCTCGCGTCTGGCAACCTACCTGGACCAGGATGAAGGGGAGATCTTCGAAAAAATCGACCAGGCAAAACCAAGGCCTTATGACCCGGTCACCATTGCCCGGGATATCAGCTTTCACCAGATGGCGCGCATTGAGAGCGAGATATTCACCCTGCCGGGGATTTCCATAGATGCAACAAACGAGCGGGATTATGTGTTCAAGGACCTCGCCTCCCACACCCTGGGGTTTGTGGGTGAAATCTCAAAAAATGAACTGAAGAAAGATAACCAGGGAGATTATGCACTAGGTGATCTCATCGGCAAGACCGGCATCGAGTTTACCTGTGAAGATACATTGCGCGGGGTGAAAGGGACCCGGGTCTTCGAGGTGGATGCCCTCGGGCGCAGGATCAAGGTCTTGGATGAACGGCTGCCGGTCCCGGGCCAGGACATCATGCTCTCTATTGACAAAAGATTGCAGCTCATTGCCAAGGAATCGCTGCGGGGCAGGGCCGGTGCGGTGGTCGCCATTGTACCCGCTACCGGAGAAATCCTGGCCATGGTTTCTTCGCCGGGGTATGATCCGAATATGTTTTTGACCCCCATGGCACCCGAGGCGTGGAAGCAGATCATAGAAGACTCCCTTCACCCTCTTGAAAACCGGGCAATTCGCGGACAGTATCCCCCGGGATCGATTTTCAAGGTTGGCGTGGCCTATGCAGCCCTTGTCTCGAAGACCATTTCCCCGGGCGAGACGTTCTTTTGTCCTGGACAATACACGCTGGGCACCTCTACCTACAAATGCTGGAAAAAAACAGGGCATGGAGAGGTGGATATCTTAAAAGCCATCAGTGAGTCCTGCGATGTATACTTTTATAATCTCGGAGAGAAACTGGGTATCGATCAGATTTCGAAGTATGCCTTTGATCTTGGGTTCGGCCGGCCTACCGGGATCGAACTCAGGGACGAGCTTTCCGGTATCGTGCCCACGAGAGCCTGGAAGGAGAAACGATTCGGCCGGTCATGGCAGTCGGGAGAGAGTATTATTACGGCCATTGGTCAGGGGTTTACCCTCGTGACACCGTTGCAGGTGGCAAAGGCCATGAGCGCAATGGTTAACGGCGGAAAGGTCTATACACCGAGGATTCTCGTCTCGGACAAACCGAAACTGGAGAAGGTTCTCGAAGTGAACAAGGCGGACCTCGATATTATCAAGATGGGGCTGCGGATGGTTATCGAGGGGGAACACGGGACGGGACGGGGGATTCGCGACCCTATGTTTTCCATCGGGGGCAAGACAGGAACTGCTCAGGTGGTAAGGGGGTATTCATCAGCCCGTTCCGATGAATCCGATCTGCCGTATAAGTACCGGGATCATGCGTGGTTTTTCGGTTTTTCTCCTGTCGATGTCCCGGAAATACTCGTGGTGGCTGTGGTGGAGCACGGCGGACATGGGGGCAGCATTGCAGCACCTGTTGTACGGGATGTCATGAAAGGGTATTACTTCTTAAAGGGCATGGAAGATGAGCAGATACGCAAAGATAACGGATAATATTGACTGGGGACTGATCATCACCACGTTCGCCATTATTTTCATCGGGCTGCTCTGCCTGTACAGTTCTGCGTGGGTGACCAATCCGGAGATCTTTTACAAACAGATTGTCTGGATCCTTGTGGGTACCGTTGTGATGGCCCTGGTCTTTGTCGTGGATTACCGGATGCTTATGCATTCTGCATGGCCGCTGTATGGATGTGTCATCATTACCCTGGTGGTGGTGCTGATTGTGGGAAGAGAGATTTCCGGTGCACGGCGCTGGCTGTCCCTTGGTCCACTGGGGATCCAGCCCTCGGAACTGGCAAAAATCATGGTCATTATCTGGATGGGGTACTGGGGGGAAACGAGAAAGCATATCAGGGGTTATGGTTTCAGGGAGTTGGTCATGCCCGTTTTCTTCATGATTGTCCCGGTAGTACTCATCCTTGCCGAGCCTGACCTGGGGACGGCAAGCATCGTGGCGTTTATCGCAATGATCATGTTTCTGCTCCTGGGGATAAAGCGCTCGACCCTGATTATCTCGAGCATCGTATTTGTCTTGACCATGCCGTTTGCCTGGCTGTCGTTGAAGGAGTATCAGCGCCTGAGGATCCTTTCTTTTTTCGACCCCTCCCGCGATCCTTTAGGGAGCGGATACCATGCGATGCAGTCCAAGATCGCCGTGGGATCGGGCGGGTTTATCGGAAAGGGGTTTCTTGAGGGCACGCAGACGCAGCTGAGGTTTCTGCCGGAGCACCATACGGATTTCATCTTCTCCGTGGTTGCCGAGGAATGGGGTTTTATGGGTTCGGCCGTGGTGATTGTTCTCTATCTGATATTAATCACCAAGATCATATCCATGGGGACCAAGGCCAAGGACCGATTCGGCAGCATGCTGTGCTTCGGGATAGCAGGGTATTTTACCCTGCATATCTTTATCAATATTGCCATGGCAATAGGGATATTCCCTGTGGTGGGCGTGCCCCTGCCGTTCATCAGTTATGGAGGGTCGTTCATGCTCATGAATTTTATCTGCATCGGGCTTATCCTGAATATCTCCTGGAGAAGATTTATTTTCTAGAACCCGGGACGTGGGTTC
>CAYRCP010000227.1:0-3897 GCA_964422755.1 uncultured Bacteriovoracaceae bacterium
CAGACGGTGAACATATGCCGCTGAGGGTCAGCAAACTGCAGACCTACCAGGGGCTCACGTTCCGTGAGACCGAATGCACACAGCCTGGTGATATCGTGGTGCTTGCAGGTATCGAAGACGTAATGATCGGCGATACCATCTGTACGCAGCAGTCCCCCAAGGCATTGCCCCGTATAATCGTAGATGAGCCTACCGTATCCATGCGTATAACAGCCAACAATTCTCCCATGGCCGGCAAGGAAGGCACCTATGTGCAGTCCACCAGGATCCATGAACGCCTCTGGAAGGAAACGCTCCGCAATGTGGCCATC
This sequence comes from uncultured Bacteriovoracaceae bacterium, assembly GCA_964422755.1. Lineage (GTDB taxonomy): Bacteria > Desulfobacterota > Desulfomonilia > UBA1062 > UBA1062 > DSAD01. The sequence continues at coordinate 312 of CAYRCP010000227.1, forward strand.
CAGCTGGAGGTGCCTCCGGAGAAAGACTGTATCATCATCAAGGGCAGAGGTGAATTTCAGCTCGCGATCCTCATCGAAACCATGCGTCGTGAGGGATTTGAAGTGTGTGTGAGCCGGCCCGAGGTGATCTTCAGCTATCGGGACGGCAAGGTACTCGAACCCATAGAACATCTCTTTATTGATTGTGAAGAGGAATATTTCGGCATAGTTACCCAGAAACTCTCTATCCGCAAGGGAAGAATGATCAATCTCATCAACCACGGAACCGGCCGCGTAAGAGCCGAATTCAGCATACCGTCTCGGGCCTTGATCGGTTATCGTGACGAATTCCTCACCGACACAAAAGGAAGCGGCATCATGAACTCTTATCTCCTGGGCTATGAGGAACACCGTGGTGATTTCCCAAGCCGTTTCACGGGTTCGATCGTTGCAGACCGAAGAGGTGTGGCCGTACCCTATTCCCTGTTCAATCTTGAACCCAGAGGCCGACTCTTCATCGTTCCGGGAGACGAGGTTTACGAGGGAATGATCGTGGGTGAACACAATCGCGAGAACGATATCGACGTCAATCCCAGCAAGATGAAAAAGCTCACCAACATGCGGGCTGCAGGCAAGGACGACAGTGTCATGCTCGCACCGATCACCCCCATGACCCTGGAGAAAGCACTGCAGTTCATCAGGGATGACGAGATGGTAGAGGTGACGCCAAAATCCATCAGGCTGCGTAAAACCGAGCTATCCACCCAGAAGCGGCATACCATGAGTGTTGCAAAGAAAAAGGTCGCAGGATGATGCGAGAGCAGCCGGTATTCACATGGGTATATTGCGCCTGACGATTACCGGATGAACATCTTGACGATGCTGAATCAATGGTGTGAATCAAGGGGCAGCCTGTTGTGCTGCCCCACAAAAACCAGCGTGATCTTCAACAAGCTGCAAGGAATCGAACCCCAGCTTCTTTCTCCGGCGACATCTCTGTCGGCTTGTCGGGCGTAGTTGTAAACGACGTGTCAGGGCGTAGTTGTAAACGAAGCCTGAAGCCTGAAGCTGTAGCAAAGCCTGAAGCCAAAGGCGAAGCTGGAGCGAACACACATTGACCTCGCGGTACATCCGATAATACGCCGTCATTCAGGGATAAACAGGATAAGCTCTCTTTTTGTTTATACACGCGACATGATGATGTAACTTTCTATTAATAATTTTTCTTTTTTTGCCGATAAAACAGGTCAACTATGAAAAGTATGGACATCGATTTTTCTGAATATGGCAAGCGAATAAGCCTGGAGATAGGAATCCCCATTCAACTCAAAATGGAAGGCGTAGCATTTCCTCTCCACAGCGTCCTGGTGGGCATGGAGATCGATGAGTACCTCATCATAAAAATCCCGGCTCAGTATACCAATGTAAAACACAAGCTCGTTACCGGAGTTGATATTATTGTACGGTACCTCTACCAGGGAACAGTCTATGGTTTTCAAACAAAATTGATTGAACTGATTTCCAACCCGGTAAAATTACTCTTCCTGGAATATCCAAAGATCATTGAACACTACGACCTGCGTTCCCAAAAAAGGGCCGAGAGTATCTTCCCGGCAACCATCATGATCAAGGATAAGACAAATCATGGTGCCATAATCGATGTGAGTAAAAATGGCTGCCGTTGCCACATACTGAACTCAAGAAAAGAACCGCTGCCACCGGTTCAGATTGACGATGAGATCATTCTGGAGTGCAAGTTCCCCGGCGTTGAAGGTGACCGCGAGGTATTAGGAAAAATAAAAAATATCAGAAAAAGCAGAAAAGAACTCATCGTTGGTGTAGAATTTTTGAGATTAGAGATGGAGATTCATGATCTGATAAGTCAGTACATCTATACGTTCGAGGATTTCTCTCCAATCCCGTTGAAATAGCTTGTCAAGTGAAATCAAGACTTGGGGCTCAGGATCTCAGGCAGAAGGCAGAGCAGGACTTGGGGCTCAGGATCTCAGGCAGGACGAGCCTGTTAGACCAAGATCTCAGGCAGAAGGCAGTTGGTCAAGATAGATCCAGATCCCAGGCAGAAGGAAAAGAAATAACCCACAGATCAATCCGTAAGTATAAAACCGTGTAATCCGTGAAATCCGTGCCAAAAAAATAAATCGAGACTTGGGGTTCAGGATCTTAGCCACCTGGCTTCGCTTTCAGCTACGCCATGGCAAGAAGGTGCATCAGGCTTCGTTTGCAACTACGACCGACATGAAGGGCCAGAGTGTTCTTTTCCCTTCAGCCTTCAGTCTAACAGCACCCCAAGGGCATTTCTTTCAGGGCATCTACAGCCTGGGTTCCTTACCCCCCTTACAAAAGCCTGAGGATGTACTGTTTCAATTCACGCCGCAGGCTCCATGAATCACCGATAAATGTATCCAGTTCGTTCCAGAATGCCTTCCCATGGCCTTTAACCCGGGTATGCACAAGTTCGTGCAGGATTACGTAGTCCAGAAGATGGAGCGGCAGTCGTGCAAGTTTGATATTCAGGCTGATGGTCCCTGCAGAACTGCAGCTGCCCCAGCGGGTCTTCTGATTCCTGATCACGACCCGACGATAGGAAAGACCGGTCTTTCGGGCAAGCTCTTCGCACCGGGAAATGATCTTCTGGCCGGCTTTGTTCACATCCGTGATTGGAGGTAGATCGCAAACGAGTTTCTCGTGGGCCTTCTCACGCTGCTTAATCGCTGCAACATGTTTTTGTATCCACTGCCGACGTGCAAGGGCAAAGGCCCTGCCGGCTTCGAGCGCCACTCCCTGTGGCACGGCAACCCTGACAGATCCGGGACAGACCGTGATGCGCATATGCCGGGCACGATCACTTCGTTCCACAATAACACTGCCCGCCCCATCAATATCCACATTCATAACGTTTCTCATACTATAATCGAGCTTTGCATACTATGCGTATTGTCATTGGAGCATAAGCGAAGCAATCTCAAGCATTCCAGATCCCACGGGATTGCTTCACTAAAGTTCGCAGGTGACAGCTGTTGTGTAACTACTCACGTAGTCAGGCTGAAGCTGTTTAGGATGAAGCCAAGGTGCCCAATCCGCATATCTTTTTTTAACTTTGAGCCTTTGTTACTCTGTGCCTTTGTGCCTTTGTCACTTTGTGCCTTTGGCCCTAAGATCTCGAGCCCCAAGTCTCGGTATATTTTCTTGGCACGGATTTCACGGATTACACGGTTTTATACTTTCGGATTAATCTGTGGGTGGAGAATATTTGTTCACTTGCTCCTGGGTCCCCGCCTACGCGGGGACGACGCATAAAACAGGGCCGGAGCGGAAAGCGTAACCAGATGCGGTGATATAGTTTTATGTCTTTTTGGTTTTTGTTTTACCTAATGCCTAACGCCCAGTGCCTAGCACCTGTCTCTTCTTATAAATCCGAGATTCGAGATTGGAGATTCGAAATTTATAGTTCTCCTGAGACCCACGTCTTTTTGGTTTTTGTTTTACCTAACGCCTAACGCCTGATGCCTAGCGCCTGTCTCTTCTTATAAATTCGAAATCCGCAATCCGAAATTCGAAATATCTTTTTTTACGCTGTGCCTCTGTT
>CAYRCP010000228.1:0-3896 GCA_964422755.1 uncultured Bacteriovoracaceae bacterium
GTCCCCCCTACATCACCTGCTAAGAACATGATCACCTTCCTTGAATTCGAACAGCCTCTTTTGTCTCTTCACCAAAATTCGCACGTGAAAAATACAAAACAGTCTCGATTTTACATCTCAGAGTTTACCATTCACCGTTCACTTTTAACCTTATACCTTAAACCTTACACCTTGTACCTTATACTTCTCACTGTTCACCTTATTTATTATACCGTTCTTTCTCTATTTTTCCTTCTGTTTTTGATAGTGACGCGTCTTCTGCGGATATGCCGGGCCTTATGCCCTCCATGGGATGTTCGTATAAGCCCAGGAGCTTTTTCCTGAAGAACAGATACTCGCTCTGTTCAGGTTTCCTGGGCCTTTGCAGCGGCACGTTGAGTTTTTCCTTAATTCTCCCCGGAGCCATCTCCATGACAATGATGGTATCCGCCAGTGTAATGGCCTCGTCGATATCGTGTGTCACGAAGAGGATGGTATGCTGAAGCTCTTCCCAGAGATTAACAAGAAGTTCCTGCATTTCCCTGCGGGTGTGGTAATCGAGCGATGCAAAAGGTTCGTCCATGAGAAGGACCTGCGGGCTCATGATGAGCACCCGGGCGAGGGCAACCCGCTGTTTCATGCCGCCCGAGATCTCGCGGGGCAGATAATGCCGGAAATTCTGCAGGCCGACAAGTTCGAGATACCGGTCAACTTCTTTTTTCCGGCAGGATTTTTTCAGGATATTTTTCAGGCCGAAGGCGATATTCTCTTCAACACTCAACCAGGGAAACAGGGTGTCCTCCTGAAACACAACGCACCGGTCGGGTCCGGGTGTGCAGATGATCTCTCCGTTCATGGCTGCATGCCCTGAGGTAGGGCTGTCAAACCCTGCAAGGATATTGAGCAGGGTGGTTTTTCCACAACCGCTTCTTCCCACTATGCAGATCATCTCACCGGGATGTGCGCAGAAGCTCATACTGTCCAATACCTGGTGAGGGGATTCATTGAGCAGAAAGACTTTCGAGATGTGCTCCACTACCAGGAGAGGATCGCTGCTCCTGTGGGATATTTTATCAAATCTGCCCTCTGATATCATAGGTCAGGCCATCCTTCGGGCACTTTTCAGAGACGCTTTCAGCGTGGCTACGAGCATCACATCAGTGGTTCTGCCCACAATGGCGATCAAAAGCATTCCCACGATAATCATGTCGATTCTCCCCAGCATGCGGGCATCCATGATCACTGCGCCCAGCCCGTTTGGCACACCCGTGAGTTCTCCCAGTACAAGATACGCCCAGGAGATACCGAGGCCGAGCCGTAATCCTGTCATGATACTGGGCATACATCCGGGGATAAGTATGTTGAAGGTGCCGCGAATTCGCCCGACACCCATCATGGCCCCAGCCCTGAGCAGGTGAGGATCGATCTGCCGCGAACCGGAAAGCGTATTAAGGTAGATGGGAAAAAAGGCGGCCAGTGCAACGAGAAAAACCGTTGTTTTCATTCCGATTCCGAACCATACCAGGGCCAGTGGAAGCCATGTTATGCCGGGTACTGCCCGCAGGGCGTTTATGAAGGAGTTAAACATGGAATGTACCAGTGAAACACGCCCTGAGATGATCCCCAGGGGAAATCCCACCAGGGCTGCCAGGGAAAAACCCAGAAATACCCGGGACATCGATGCGAGTGCATCACTGAAGAAACGGCCTGCATACGGAGCCAGGCCGGGTTCGCCAAAGATATAGAGATAGCCTGTGTGTATGATCTCGAAAGGATGCGGCAGAAGGTATGCAGGAATGATATGCGTGTGGGTTATCACGAGCCAGACAAGGATGAAAAACGCAGGTATGATCCAGGGCAATGACGATTTTGCGATCTTTATGTGCGCTGTCATGTGCCGGTCCTTTGCTCCCTCAGTGCTCGTCGGGTTCTTTCTGCAATCTTTCCATGACCTGCTCAACGAATGACAGGTCAAAGAGTTCTTCATAATCCGGCTGTGTTTCGATCACCCCGAGTTGCTGCATCCTTTTCCCCAGTGTACGTGCTTTGGCGACAAAGTCCTCATCCATATACCAGGCCAGTTCCATATTGGGAGATGCCATCTCCAGGATCTCCCTGCGGGTGCCGAAGGAGGATGCCATCTCCAGCCATTCATCTTCATGTTCTTTGAGATATTGTGTGCTCAACGCGTGAGCCATCACGAGCTGAAAGACCATCCCGGGGTTTTCCCTGATAGTTTCCTGTGTCACGATCATGCCGGCATTGATCGTTCCTATGGTTTCGGGATAATATGGATATGCCAGGATTCTCCCATACCCTTGAACGGTTGCCAGGGTGGGGAAGGGCTCTCCTGACAAGAAGGCATCTATGCTTTCTCTGGCAAGGGCGATCCCCATATCAAAGAAATCCACCCGTGTCAGTATCACTTCTGTCTCAGGGGAGATATCGTTCTGGATGAGCGTTTCACGAAGGAGTATCTCGTGCATGGTTCCCGGTACATAGCCGATCTTTTTTCCCCTGAGATCAGCCACCGATTCAATGGGGCCGTCTTTTTTCACCACAAGAGCCGAACATTTGTTGCACAGTGCAGCGACTATTACCACCGGTTCACCCCGTGAGGCAGCGTGGATGGCATGAGCCAGGGTGGTCCCGCACATATCAAGGCTGCCGGCGATCAGGGCCAGTTTCTGATCAGCCGGGTTGGTAAAGGAATAGACGCTGACCCTGAAGGGAGAGGGGACAAAGCGATCATAGAAAAACGGCTGGATTGTCTGGGCCGTCTTCCATGTCCCCACCCTGAACTCCTGAGAAAAGACAGGGCCGGTGATAATGAGCATGGAGACCACGAGAAATAAAAGGAATAAATAATATGGGACAGCTTTATTTGTTATGGTGATGTTCATAACGCATTTCCCCTGAGGCTTCCCGTGCCTGTTATAATCGGGATATTTTCTCCGGCAGGACGTGTTGAGAAAATTCTTTGCTGAGACTTTCTTCCTGCTTCTCCATACTGCCCATTCTCGAAGCCTGTATCTGATTGAAACAGTTTGACTCAAGGTCCGGGTTCCATCCCATCTCCTCAAACAGATTTCTGCAGATATCGACGCTTCTGCCTCTTCCTTTCCCGGTATCGGGCTGAGAGTCGCGAGGATTTGCTCCCGCCTCCGGGAAGAAGAGATTGGCCCCTGCCATAAGGGACGCGCTGTGGGGCTCGTGGGTGCAGTGTGCCCTGGGAACATCGCCCATTACCAGCCTGCTCACCGCCACCATCCGGGCGAGTTCCCTCTCGGTTATCATTCCCCGCGGCTCGCATGGAGACCCGGGGAAATTGACCCTGCGCATGACGCCGCTGTAGGTAGCGCCAAATTTCCGGGCAAGAACCATGAGGTGCGCGATCTCTTCAGAACTGTGCTCAGGGCCGATCGGTTCCACACAGTTCATCCAGAGCATGCCCACCTCCCTGATTACCTTTATCGTGTGCAGGCGTTTTTTTGCCGAAAACGGGGTATCTCTTCCTTCTCCGGCCCTCAAAGCATGGTAAAAGCCCACAAACCCGGCTTCCATAAGGCGTTCTCCTTCCTTGTGGTTAATGTCGCAGGTATTGGCTACCAGTGGGATTGCAACCTCAGCCTTCAGGGTTCTTGCGATATCCATGAGCTTGTCCAGTTCAAACGTGCCTGATGTCATGATGTTGAGTGCGTCTGCACCGTTGTCCCGGGCCGTCCTGGCCCATAATACGATGTCATCCATGCTGAAATGTATTTCTTGTGTAAACACACCGATATTCTTGGCCAGGGAACAGAATCGGCAATTGAACGGGCAGGGCGCAATATTCACACCGATGTGGAAATGGTTCTCTCCTTTGCCGTGAAAAAGTTCCCGGGATATCCGGTCGGCTGTTTCCATAAGGGCATAGA
>CAYRCP010000229.1:0-3891 GCA_964422755.1 uncultured Bacteriovoracaceae bacterium
TGCCGTCCACGAGGTTGTCCACATAGATTAAGCTCGAGCTGTGCCTGCCGCCGTCTATAAGCGGCATGGGCATGACTTTCATCTTGTCGATGATATCGCGTACCCATACGCTTCCCGGCCCGGTCACATTGGCCGGCCTGATGATGGTGCAGTCGATAGTGCCTGAGAGGTGAAAGCTCAGGACCAGCTTTTCCGTGTCGAACTTGGCATCGTTGTACGGGATTCCGGATCGCAAAGCAGGGTCGCTCTCTTTGATGCCCTTCATATGGCGACCGAAACCAATGGCTGCAATCGAGCTTATGTATACGAACCTCTTCGCTTGAAGTGCTGCCTCAACGATGAGATTGATGGTTGTATCGTAGATGGCCTGATAGAACTGTTCCCTTCTGCCCCAGTCTGTAACCCTGCCGGCAAGGTGAAATACCGTATGAATTCCTTCGCAGATGCCGCCCAGGTCCTCCTTGTTCAGCAGGTTTCCATACCGGATCTCTGCACCGATTTCTAAAAGCGCCCCGGTGTCTTCACCCGGAAGAGCCAGAGCCCTTACCTGGTGACCCTGCCTGATAAGTTCCCTGCACAGAACCGATCCGATAAAGCCTGTTGCTCCGGTTACCAGAGCCTTCATATTCAACCCTCCTCAACATGACAGCTTCAATATGAGTCATTACTCATGTTTATTACCAATAATGAGATTGATGATTCAAGTCAAGCACAATGTGAGTAAGTATTCATGTTTTTTTGGTTGACACAGACCATGTCGGGTATTAGTGCTCTATCATGAAATCCTGCCGATCCAGCAAGACCCGGCAAAAAGACGGTTTTACGGGAAAGAAGCCATGAAGCGCGTTCGCATTCCCCAGCAGAAACGAAGCATCGAGAGAAAGAAAAAGATAAAGAAAGCAGCCTTGGCTCTGTTTGCAAAAAAAGGCATCAACGGCACAAGCTCCAACGAGATCGCCAGGATTGCAGGAGTCTCCATCGGTACCTTCTACAGCTATTTCGAGAATAAGAGGACCCTGTTCCTTGAGATCCTCAAAGAGCATCTTGAAACCTTTGTCACTGATGTCTACTCATTGAAGACCGATGACGCCATCTCAATACAGGAGAATATCCGGCAGCACATCAACAAGGCCTTTGCCGTGTTCGACCGTCATCCCTCGTTCCATAAAGAGGCTCTCGTGCTCAAGTTTTCCGACAAGAACGTGAAAAAGCTCTTTGACGATGTCGAAGCAGAACAGCTCGTCATTATCAGCGAACTCATCCGGCCCTACTGCAACAACAGAGATCCAAAAGAGCTTATGGAGATATCAAAGGTGATCCACAGCGCAGTGGAAAACATTGCCCATAGCGTAAAGTTCCTCGACTCTCCCCTGAACAGGGACCGGCTCATGGATGAACTCACCCAGATGATCTATCACTATGTGAGCAGCCTCTAAGGATTTGTTGAATTTCTAAAACCAAGGTGATGGATCCAAATGGGGTCGGACCAAGATAACTTATTGAAAAGATAATAATAAGTGATGAAAAAAGGCCATTTTTAGCCCTTAGAACCCCCATTTTAGGCCCAAAAAAGTGGTTCTGAGCAATCAAGGACGGAGCTGAAAACTTATGGCCCGAGCTAATCGTCATTACATCCCCGGTTATGCATGGCATATTACACATCGGTGTCACAAAAAAGAGTTCTTGCTGAAGTTCTCAAGAGATCGAGACCGCTGGGTGCAATGGCTGTATGAAGCACGAAAACGCTATGGACTCGTGATTCTCAATTATACGGTCACCTCAAATCACATCCATCTCCTGGTTGTTGACACCGCACAGAACACAATCCCCAAAAGCATGCGGCTGATCGCAGGCAGGACAGCCCAGGAATACAATCAACGGAAAAACCGTAAAGGTACATTCCGGGAAGATCGTTATCATGCAACAGCAGTACAATCAGACAGGCACCTGCTCAACTGCATGATCTACATTGATCTTAATATGGTCAGAGCCGGTGTCGTCAAACATCCCTCTGAGTGGAAAACGAGCGGATATAATGAGATCATGCATCCTCCTAAAAGATATGCCCTGATCGATCAGATCAGGCTGCACACTATTCTTGAATTCTCGAACAGTGAGACCATGAGACGCACCTATTCGGAACTGGTGGATCACACTCTGCAGAATAATTCCCTGCAACGCCAGGTGGCGTGGACAGAGAATATTTCCGTGGGAGGTGAGGATTTTATATCAGAGACAAAATCAAAGCTGGTAAGTAATGCAATCGGAAGAGATGTTCACGAAAGAGACAGCGTGGTTGAACTCAGGGAACCATATGTTTCTTACAGTGCTCATTTTGACCCCAAAAAGCATGTTCTAAGCCCTGAAAACACCTATTTGTGGAACACAATCAATGACAATTCAGAGAGTTGACTTTCGGTCCGCCCCCAATATATTGCGGGTTCATCTTGCCAGATGTTGAGACGCGCCCCCCCTTTTTCCCCATCATTGCGGATTCCACTTCCAGGCCCTTGACACATCCCTGATAATCCTTCATAAATATAGGCATGTACTGGTTTGTAGTGGAGGGTTTATCCGTCTCTCAATTTCACCTGCCATGAACGGAGTCTGCCCTGATTGTGCCTCCCCCATCTTTTTTACTACAGATCCAGGGGGCTCTTTACCCCGAGCCTGTTTTTTACGGCCACGTGGGTGTAGATCATGGTTGTCTGCACATTACTGGGTAAAAAAGGGGGATGTCCTATAGTCCCTAAGCTAACGAATCAATTCACTTGGACCGTAAAGGCCTGCGGTCTTTCCGGCCAGTAATTTCAGGCGTTGGGTGGCCAGACGATGACTGAAACAGTATACGCAGGAGAGAGGATGACAAAGGATGATCCTCCGAAACGTGTCATGCGGTTTTACGGTAATACCGACTATGCCTTGCAGTCCATTGGGTTCAGGGAAATTAACTTTGTGCATAGAGATAAGCTGAATGATCCTTTTGACCCTCACTTCTCTTTCGCCACGGATTTTGGTGAGAATTATGAGACACTCATTGACTTTGTTAGTAGACATCATGCTAAAGACCTTCAGGATTTCATGGGCCGTTTCCCTCAAGAAGAATGGACAAAGTTCATAGGCAAAATAGAGACTTACTTCAATTCCCTTCGGGATAACACATTTCTTTTCTCAACAAGTGCGATAAGAGAAGGCAGCCATCCCAAAGACAACCTATACTTGTGGGGTCATTACGCAAACGGACATAGAGGTGTTGCTATCGAGTTCGATACCGGTCTTTTGACAAAGGCAGTCTTGGAAAAGATCACAAAGCTAACCGGCGAAGACCCAAATATCGATGAGGTGTGGAGCGAGGTCAACTATACGGATGAACTATCGAGAATCACAGCTAAATCTATTTTTCAATTCGTTATAAGTGATTCTCAAACACCAGATACCGTCGCATGGGACAGAACAGAACTCGCGAACATCATCAAACTGATGGTTCGTTCCAAAAGCATGGAATGGAAGAAAGAGGACGAATGGCGCCTTATGTGGCTCAATGATTAAACAAAACTCAAGACCCAGAGGCTTGCTCTATTAGATGGCACTATTACCGCTGTATATCTCGGGTGCCTTGTTGCTGATAGCCTGAAAGATAATTTCGTATCTGAAGCTAAACGGAATTTTCACAATGCTAAAATCTTTTTGGGCAGCAAAGCGAGAGCGGGGTCCCGCAGTCCCGGGGTCAGGTCTTGCATTATTACATTTTCATCATTCCGGCTTATGAATGTGGCATTGCAGGGCCCCTTTTTTTTAGGAGCTTATGGGGTCAGGTCTTGCATTATAACATTTTAAAAATTATTATTATGATATGGCACGGCCATTACGGATTGAATACCCTGGAGCAAT
>CAYRCP010000230.1:0-3842 GCA_964422755.1 uncultured Bacteriovoracaceae bacterium
TGGTTTCCCTGGTGGATATTGATTTTTCCCGTACCGAGATTCCCTCGTATGACGTCTACGAGGTGTCTATCGTTTCATCCGTGCCCTCGGCAAGAAAGCCTGCGGCATCAGCAAAGGCCTCGTCGACAGCAAAGAAGTATGTCTACCGCAAGGGCAGTGATCCCACGTCCATCAGCTCTATCAAAAAAGACAGTGCCGTAAAGAATCGTGCACCTGAACTGAAACCGGCAGATATCGAGCCGGTAAAGCAGCCCGATGATGAATCTTCGCCGGATATGCCTTCATCCGTCGCAGATGATCTTTCACAGCGGCTCAAGGAGTATGAACCGGCAGGAACATCTCTGCACTCAGGCCGGTCGAACCTTTCATCAAACGCGGTGGGCATCTGGAAGGCGCAGGTAAGGTCCCTGGTTGACGAACGTTGGAAGACGCCGCCGGAGATCTCGATCCTGGACAGGTCCCTTAAGACCACCTATCTCCTCAAGATATCGCGCAGTGGGGTGCTGCTGGATAAAAGACTTCTGGTTTCGTCGGGGAACAGTCCGTTTGACCGTTCCGTGCTCTTGGCCTTAAGTGGTGTAGACAAGCTCCCCGTCCCGCCCCTGGTTTTGATTTCGGGGAGAGATACCGTGGAGATAACCATGTCTTTTACCCCTCCCCAAGGAGTTGAATAAATGAAAAGAATCATCGTTGCTTCGTTCATCTGGTTACTTCTGTGTACATCCGCTGCCCTGGCAGCAGACAGGGTTCATATCGACATACAGGCCCGGGAATTCAAAAAACTGAATGTTGCCATGCCGGCCTTTACCGGGCCGGCGGATCTGGCGGTGTCGATGTGGAATATCTGCGCAAAAGATCTGGCCATAACCGGGGGGTTCAGCCTCATTGACCCCCGGAGTTACCTCAGCTCCCGCCCCATGGGAGAGATCGAGCCCGGGACATTAAAAGACTGGATCTTGATCGGAGCGGATTACGTGATTGCCGGGAAAGTCGGCAGACAGGGAACGCGGGCCACGTTCAGTGTCCAGGTGGTCGAGTTGTCTACCGCGAAGATACTCATGAACACCACCTATACCACGAAAGCGGACACGATATATCGGGCAGCGCATGCCTTTATGGATACCCTGATGAATAAGGCCCTGGGGCTCGAGGGCATATTCTCCTCCAAGATTGTCGCCATACAAAAGGTGGGAGAAAGAAAGCAGCTCTATTCTTCCTGGTGTGACGGAACAGGAGGAAAGCCCATCAAGGGAGGAGGCGATCTCATCATCAATCCGGCATGGTCTCCCGGCGGGGACAAGATTGCCTTCGTGTCGTACTGGAAGAACAATCCCGACTTGTATGTTCTCGATCTGAGAACATTCAAGGTGAACATGGTCTCCGGCCAGAAGGGAATAAACTCTACCCCGAGCTTTGATCATGCCGGAGAAAAGATTGTCTGCACCCTGACCAAAGACGGAAATCCGGAGATTTACCTGCTCGATCCGGGCAAGAAGAATTCGCGCAGGCTCACCAACAGCTGGGCGACAGATACCTCGCCCTCGCTGTCGTCCGACGGAAGGAATATGGTGTTCTGCTCTTCACGGGCAGGCTCCCCGCAGATATATGTCATGGATCTGCAATCAAAAAAGGTGGAAAGGATCACCTTTGAAGGCACCTATAATACCGAGCCGGTTTATTCTCCGGGCGGTGATCTTGTTGCCTTTACGCATCGTGCTCAAGACGGACGGTACCATATCGCGATTATCCGGCCGGACGGCTCCAGAATGAAGGTCTTAAAAGGTACCGGTAAAGGAGACGAGTCTCCTGCATTCTCACCTGACGGAAGACTCATAGCCTTTGAATCTTCCGATGGAAACATCTACATCACTGATATCTTTGACACAGCGACTGTGCGGATCCTTGCGGGCGGTTGTTTTACAGAGCCAAGTTGGTCCCGGGTTATAAAATAGTTCCTATTTTGTACTTGACCTTGTCCGGTTTTAAGGTAATTTATTAATAATAAAGAATGGATCAAGAAAAAAGTCTAGGAATAGCTACACATAAGGAGGATGATATGAACAAGGTACATAAAGGATTTTGTCTGATACTGGTCTTGAGCCTGATACTTTTCATTTCTGGATGTGCGAAAAAAGGCGTGGAGCAGGCCGAGGAGATCACCCCTCCGGAAACCGAAGCAACCACTGAAGCTCCTGGCATGGATATTCAAATGCCCGGGACGGAAGATGCGGTCAGTGCTGCCGAGGGTCCTATGATGGAAGAAGAGATTGCAACATTTCAGCAACGTGATATCTTTTTTGATTTTGACAAGTTCAACCTCATCCCCGAGGCAAGGAAGATCCTTGCGGAAAAGGCCAGTTTCTTGAATGCTCACCCCGAAATCAAGATCAGGGTAGAGGGCCATTGCGACGATCGCGGGACCAGGGAATATAACCTCGCTCTGGGTGAGCGCCGGGCAAAATCCGCCCAGGATTATCTCATCTTTTTAGGCATCAATCCAACAAGGATATCTACCATCAGCTACGGAGAGGAAAGACCGCTGGATCCGGGTAACAACGCAGAGGCATGGGCCAAGAACAGAAGGGCTCATTTCGCGATCCTCGGCAATTAGTAGCATGTCATGAGAAGGGTATTTTACCTCTTATTTCTTTTCAGCCTTCTGGGGTGTGCATCTCAGCAGGATTTGAACACCCTGAAATGGGAGGTGGATACCCTCAATACCCGCCTTACAAAGGCGGAAAAACAACTCCTGGAGAAGGAGCGGATTTTCTCTCAGACCATGACCCAGCAGGCGGAACTGCAGGTAAGGTATACGGAAATTCAGGATCAGCTGCTTTCCCTTCAGGGCCGCATAGAAGAGATTCAGGCATCCTCCGGCGCCGGAGCGGGGGTTGCCGATGTTGCCAGGATCGATGCACTGGAACAGGATATTCGGGCCATTCAGGAATATCTCGAGAAGAAGCCGGTTTCGGCAAAATCATTGTATGAAACCGGTGTGGAGAAATTCCGTGCACGGCAATATGCCGATGCCGTTGTCGATCTGGAATCATTCCTTACCAGCAATCCGGATGCTGCGCTTGTTGACAATGCCCATTTCTGGATAGGAGAGTGCTACTATGCCATGGGCAAGTACGAAGACGCGATCCTGCGATATGATCTGGTGGTGAGAAAATACCCGGGGAGCGAGAAGGTTCCTGATTGTCTCCTCAAGCAGGGTATGTCTTTTATGAGAATGGGTGATAAGGAGACAGGAGCACTGATCTTGCAGCAGCTCATCAAGGGGTATCCCGGAGCGGATGCAGCATCAAAGGCAAAAAAGATCATGAAGGGTGAATAGAATATGGGTAAAGCAATCACGATTTCAAGGGATTATGGATGCGGAGGGGTGGAGCTCGCCCAGACGCTCGTCAAGGAACTCGGATATGCGTACATTGATAAGGCCCTGGTGGTGGATCTCGCAAAAAAGATGAAGACTTCTCCAGGCGAGGTGTCCTCGTACGAAAACGGCAGTTCTCTGCAACTTTTCAAGATCATCAACGAATTCATGACAGCTGCCAAGGTACAGACCATTCTTTCCAATGATTTTGGCTATGTGAATAACGAGGGGTATCGAATAGGGCTGAAAGGGCTGATGAAGGATCTTGCCGATCAGGGCAGTGTGGTGATCGTTGGCCGCGGAGGTCAGTGCATCCTTCACAACAGACCCGATGTGGTACATATACGGCTTATCGCACCAATGGAGTATAAAAAAGAATTTTTCGCTGCCAAGTCGGCCATTACAAGGGATGAGGCAGAAGCGATAATCACGGCAAAAGAGGAAGAACGCAAGCAATACCACTTAC
>CAYRCP010000231.1:0-3838 GCA_964422755.1 uncultured Bacteriovoracaceae bacterium
CTGAAGGCGTACCACTGCGGTATTTCAGCCAGTCGGCTACAAAGCAGGTTGCGGACCCTCATATCTGGCTCGATCCCAAGCGGGTGAAGATCCAGGCAGACACGATCTGCAGAGAACTTATCCGCATCGATCCCGCTCATGCAGATGTTTACCGGGAGAACCTCAAGGTCTTTCAAGACGATCTCGAAGAAGTGGATGAATCAATAGCCGAAAGCCTGAAGACGCTCCGCGGCGGCAGGATATTTGTCTTCCACCCTGCCTTCGGCTATTTTGCCCAATCCTACGGGCTTGAGCAGTCAGCAATCGAGGTAGGGGGTAAACAGCCCAGTGCAAGGCAGCTCTCGGACCTGATAACCAGGGCAAGAGACGAAGGGGTAAAGATCATCTTTGTGCAGCCTCAGTATTCGAAAAGAAATGCCCAGGCCATTGCCCGGGCTATCGGCGGGGCTGTGGTCCCCATAAATCCACTTCCAAAAGATTATTTGCAGGAGCTCGAGACCATGGCTCTGGTGATAAAGAATGCATTATTGGATGAATAACTCCATGGTTTTAGAAAATGAAAAACTTATGCAGAGACAGTTATGATCGGCATGGGTGAGAAAGCATGAGCGCGGTAATAGAACTTGAAAATGTCTGGTTTGCCTATAACGGTTCTCCGGTACTCGAAGATGTGAATCTGGTGGTCAAAGAACGTGACTTTCTCTCGATAGTGGGTCCCAACGCAGGGGGAAAGACCACGCTGCTGAGGCTGATTCTCGGGCTGAACAAACCCACAAGAGGTTCGGTGAAAGTATTTGGCAATTCACCGGTAAAGGCGAGGGCCCGTATGGGATATATGCCGCAGCAGACATCCCTGGATCCCCTGTTTCCCGTGAGTGTTCTCGACGTCGTATTGATGGGCCGTCTGGGAACAAGCAGACATTTCGGCTTTTATACAAATGCAGACAGGGAGGCTGCTGCAGAATCCTTAAAGAGAGTGGAGCTCTACGATATCCGTCACCGGCCGTTCTCGGAACTCTCCGGCGGACAGTCACAGCGGGTTCTGATAGCCCGGGCCCTTGTTTCCGGGCCTGAACTCCTGCTCCTCGATGAACCTACAGCCAATGTGGATATCGCTGTGGAGACGGAATTATATGATCTGCTTGACCAGCTCAACAAGAAGATGACCATTGTCCTGGTGACCCATGATCTCGGATTTGTCTCCAGATATGTGAAGAATGTCGCATGTGTAAACCGGCGGGTTGTGGGACATCCCACCTGCGATATAAGCGGTGAGATGATAAATGAGATCTATGGAAGCGATGTACACATAATCAGGCATGATACGATCAACGCAAAGGAAAAGGGCCATGACTGAGTTTATTACCGATATACACCAGCAGACATTTCTCCAGTACGCCCTGCTCACCGGGATTCTCGCAAGTATCGCATGCGGTATTATCGGCAGTTATGTTGTCACACGAAGGATTTCCTATATTGCCGGCGCAATTGCCCATAGCGTTCTTGGCGGGATGGGCGCTGCCCGTTATATGCAGGTCGTGTATGAATGGGACTGGTTTCATCCGCTCATTGGTGCAGTTATTGCCGCGCTGATATCCGCCCTGATCATCGGGCTCGTGAGCATAAAGGCAAGGCAGCGTGAGGATACGGTGATCGGAGCGGTATGGGCAATCGGCATGGCCATAGGCATCCTCTTTATATTCAAAACCCCCGGGTACAACGAAGACCTGATGAGTTACCTCTTTGGGAATGTTCTCATGGTATCGTCTGACGATCTGTGGCTTATCGCAGGGCTCGATATCTTGATCGTTGCTGTGGGTCTGGCCTTTTACAACCAGTTTCTTGCAGTCTGTTTTGACGAGGAATTTGCGCTGTTGAGGGGAATACACGTTGAGTTTTATCATCTTCTGCTCTTGTGTCTGACCGCCCTCACGGTGGTACTCATGGTTACTGTGGTGGGTATTGTCATGGTGATCGCGCTGCTTACGCTTCCTGCCGCTACTGCCGGGCATTTCTCCAAAAGGCTGTGGCACATGATGGCACTCTCAACGCTTTTCACGATCATCTTTACCACCGGCGGCCTTGCGCTGAGCTATGGTCCGAATCTTCCGCCGGGAGCGACCACAATAGTCCTGGCCGGTGCAGTCTATCTTCTGGTGGCCTTTTTCTCTCGAGTCTTCCGGTTCTATCAGTCATGATCGTTATGCATGCACCTGTTCACCTGAATAGTGAAAATGCGCATGATTTTTTGTACAGCGCCTGTTCATTCGGTATGGTATCATTAATATAATTATTATCTCTGGTTGAAGGATCATAAAAATGAATGGAGACAATACAAGGTGTCAAATATTAATCGTGAGTTTTCATTCCCGGGTAATCATGGGTATAGGTGCGATTCTCATAGGTATGGCTCTTGTGTGTTCACCTGCCCTGGCAACCGAGGATACTCTCGTACGTATGGGTAGCGATATTGTCATAGAACCGGGTGTCGAAGTCGAGGGCATAGTATCCATCGGGGGGAGTGTCAGGGTCTACGGTCAGGTGACAGGAAACGTTATAGTGGTCGGCGGGTCGGTATTTCTGGGAGAAGATGCCGTGGTGCAGGGTGATGTCGTATCAGTAGGTGGGCCTGTGGTTAAACAATCCGGGGCACAGGTTCGCGGCAAGATCACCTCGGTTGAGACCCCTTGGATTTGTTCTCTGTTTTCCGGTTTTGCTGTTCCTGAACTGCCGGATGTGCATGGTCTTTTGCCCTTTATCGCATTTCTGCTCATGGCGGTCTGCACTGTTGCACTCATCCCCTCCAGCGTGGGATTCATTTCATTCAACCTGGAAAACGATACACTAGGGGCCTTTGCCTGGGGTGTCCTGGGGACAGTGCTGATACTGCCTCTTGTCTTTGTCTTCATCGTTTCCATCGTGGGTATCGTGCTCATCCCGGTGCTGATGATTCTGGTTGGTTGTGCATTTTTGCTGGGATATGTCGCCGTCTCCCAGCTGGTGGGTAAGAAGATCACCATTGCGGTAAAGAAGCCGAATAAGCCGATTCTTGTAGAAACCCTGCTGGGTGTTATTGTGCTCTCGGGAATCGGTCTGATCCCGTTTTTGGGATGGCTTCTCCAGACTCTCGCTGCTATCACCGGTTTCGGAGGAGTTATCTTCAGTATAATGGTACGGCGAAAGAAGGCTCAGGCTTCATAGCTGCAATAAGGAACCGGGCACCCTGAGCAACACGGAGATGCAGGGATGCTTATGTACCCGCGCCTATGAGCGGGAGCACCCTGTCGATGTGAAAATAGACCAGGTACTTGTTCTCCTTGTAGTATTCTTCATGCGCGATATAGTGTCTTTCCCTGCGGAGCTGTTCTATGAGTTCGGTGTTGTTATCCTCTCCGGTCTTTGTGAGATACAGCCGTTTCCCGACAAATTTGACCCCGTCTTCCATAAAGACATAGCATGCACTGGGATTCGATTTCAGATTTTCATGGGACAGCCTTTCCGCCATGATAAAGGCGATGGTCTCTTCATCAATAAAGTGTGGCCGTGCATATACAGCAGAATCTACCTTGCCGGATGAGTCGGCGGTTGACAGTACTCCCTTACCCTTTATTAGTTCAAAATATTCACTCAGCTTCATCATGTGTCACTCCTTTCTATGAACCTTAAAGTAGGGGCGATGAGAAGAAAGTCAAATCAATAAATATCCGCAGAGCGGATACATGGGGTATTCAGGCTGAAGCTGCTTATATGAAAATAGAATCCAGTATCCTTAAATTCAGAACCCAGAATAAAAACCTTGAAAATCTTCTGACAAGTGGGATCGAGATACCAGTGACAA
>CAYRCP010000232.1:0-3830 GCA_964422755.1 uncultured Bacteriovoracaceae bacterium
ACGTTTTTTATGCGCAGATTAGACAGGAAAGGATAGGCGATATTTTTCATGAAACGTAATTATTCAGGTAGGAAGGTGCCCTGAAAGAAATGCACTTGGGGTGCTAAAGACTGAAGACTGTTAGGAAAAGCGGGAATATGTCTCACGTTGAGGGCATGTCTGATGCGAAGATTTGTTGTTTGTTCCGCTAAAGTGCGGGGAAAAGTACTTTTGGATTCCTTCAGACTTCAGCCTAAACAGCTTCAGCCTGACTACGTGAGTAGTTACCATGAAACAAGTATCACCCCTGCTGTACACGTTTCAACTATCGAGAATTTATTAGCACAAGGAGCAAATCGTGACGAAGCTTTCTTTGGATGTTTTACACCGGCGAGCAGTACCATCTGTTGAACCTGTTGATGGCGGGATTGTTTTAGACCCTGCATTCGGAGAAGATGCAGCTACGGCACATCTTTGCAATGATGTTCTGGCTTCGCATCTGGAACCTGTTACCGGAGCCATGGATAATATCGGGTGGCTGGCTATGCATTCAGCGTGCAATGATGTGGCTGTGAGTGGTATTCAACCCCGCTGGGTAGTTTTACTGGTACTGGTTCCAAGTGGAGACGATAAAGGTCTTCTGGTGCAAATCATGCGTGATGCCCGGCGTGCGGCTAAACAACTTGGCGTTGCAATAATTCGGGAGCATGCCGGTTATTCTGCCGGAATTACCACTCCCCTGGTTGATGTTATTGCCATGGGAAATGTTGATGGGAAAGTTCCCGTGAAAAAAGGCGGGTCGCACATGGGTGATCATGTATTGATTACCAAGGGGATCGCTCTGGAAGGGACAGCGATTCTGGCCCATGAATTTGAGGATATAGCAAGGGGATTTAAAATAACTGCCAGGGAGCTGCGTGAAGCAAAGGGTTTGATAAATGAAGTAAGTGCGGTTCCTCAGGCCCTTATATTAGCAGAGCATGGCGCATCAACCATGCATGATGTAAGACGAGGTGGAATATTGGGGACCCTGGTTGAAATGGCGCGTGCAGCGAAGCTTTGTATACAGATAGATGCCACATTGATTCCGATACACCCCATGGTTGATCGTTTTGCAGAGACATTCAAATTCGATCCTTTGCGGATGATCTCATCAGGTGCCCTCGTTGCTACCGTTCCACCCGAAAAAATCGATGATGCAAAGAAAAAACTTGTAGAAAAAAATATTATTTTTGCCGAGATCGGTAGAGTCATCGACGGTGACGGGGTGATTGTCTTGTCGGAAAGCAAGATTGAGCACTACCGGCAGATTCGCAGTGAAGATGATGAATTTGCAAGGATGTGGCGATTGTATCCCCGACAGGATTAGCGCGGATAGTGCGGAAAAATGATTTTTCAGGCCTGCGCAGGAAGCGGGCAGTGGCAGTTAGAATATTCATCGTACTCTCATAAGGTTAAGATTTCGGCAAACACGATAAAAGGAAGTGCACCATGAAAAAAATCAAACTGTTAGAAGATAAATTCGGAGCAAAGTGGACAGGGATATGCCTTCATTACGGTTATATCCCTGACGGTGTCCGGGTAAAACGCGAAATGCGATTGTGTGAAGCCATTGCAGAGTCATTTGAGCGAAAAATTATTTTACCCGCTGAAGTGGTTAATTGTCCGGGGGCATGCCGGAGCATGGGTTTAACGAACAATGATAAGGAATTGTGCAGGAAGATATCGGAAAAAACCAATGTTTCTTTTGACTCGGTGTATAAGGCGGTAAAAACGGTCCCACAGGTTGCCATGCCGGTGAGTTCTCTTACCCTCGGAAGATTTGATGCCCCTTACATGATTATCTCCTTTATGAAACCGGAGATTGCCATGGCAATGGTTCGGCAGTGGCAAACAGTTTTCGGGAAAGGGCCTGAGATGGAAATATCCACATTTCTTTCGATATGTGGGGGGGTACTGTCAGCTGTCGTACAGAAGGCACAGATGTATATTTCCCTCGGATGTCCTTCATCCCGCAACGATGGAATTATTAAAAGTGATGAACTCGCTGTCGGTCTGCCCTACCGTTTAATAGATGCCCTCACGCAAGAAGGTGAGACTGCATGATGAGTGCTGACACTTAAACAGGATAGCTGGACAAATGTGAGCGGGCTCTTGATTCGTGACGACATCCTCATTTACCTTGAATCCTGGTAAACAGGGCCACGGTTTTAAGATAAGACGAAAACATCTTTGCAGGAAGGATCAGGTTCGATTTTCCGGCAGATGGTGCAAGATCCCCCAGGTTCTGCGGGGCTGTCCCGCAATAGTCATGTTTTGCCCTGCAGGTTATGCCATGGATTGTTGTGAATGCCCTTGAGGGGTTGCAGTTTTAAGCCTTGAATCCACCTGCCAGTCGCGATAATGCGACTGGCAGGTGGTCTGATTATGTTGTTATGGTCTATAAAAAAGACAAGATAACAATACGTTGGAATAAAAACACAGAATGGCATGTTGTATGCTTACTACACAGTAGAAGGTAAAGAAATTTTGTAACGGATCAGGTTGTTAGCCTGAAGGCTGCAGACTTAAAGGATACTGATAGCTCTCTACCTCAAAAGACGTATTAAGAGAGCGTCTACTTGAATGGCTATGCTAATGCCGGTTTTTGTGAATATGTTTTTACAAAAACTTTAGAACTACCTGAATAGTTACGGAAAGTTATCGGTAAAGATAGAACCGATGAAAGGAGAGCATAATATGCCGCGAGGAGATGGTACAGGACCACAGGGACAGGGTTCCATGACTGGACGGGGAATGGGGCAGTGCCCCGGAGGAAAGAGGACGACTCGACCTGATTCAAAGTCTTCGGGAACGCCCGCAGGAAATCCTTCAGGTATCAAAACAGGGGGAAGAGGCAGAGGTCCTGGGCGAGGTCAGGGCAATCGATAAAAAGAAAGGGTATGGTATGAGATGTTCGATATAGCGAACATATCATGCCGCAAAAGAGAACAAATGCAGCATAAAGATAGCAGAAAGGAGAAAAAGATATGCCAGGAGGAAATGGAACAGGACCAGCAGGAATGGGACCAATGACAGGAAGGGCTGCAGGATATTGCGCCGGATATAATATGCCGGGCTATGCAAATTCCATCCCGGGAAGAGGCTTTGTCGGGTATAGAGGAGGCCGAGGAGGCAGAGGCGGCCGTTGGGGCCAGGGGGGAGTCTGGAATGAGGCTCCGTACTATCAGGCGCCGGCTTATGGGCCTGCCCCGTATCGACCGGGACAGGAACTCGATGCCCTGAAGGCTCAGGCCCAGTATTTGCAAGAGACACTGGAAGGAATCAGTAAGAGGATAAAGGAACTGGAAGAACATTAACAGCAAGGCCATGTATATCTCCTGCAAAATCCGGGCATGGCCCGGATTTTGCTTTTATGGGGATGGATATTACAGAAAAGGAGAAGATGGATGAAGATAGCGATTTCAGCAGCAGGCCCGAATTTGGATGACATGGTTGACCCGCGATTTGGGAGATGCGCTTTTTTTCACATAGTCGATAGTGAATCAGGAGAGCATGAATCGTTTATGAATCAAAGCGCCTCGGCAGGAGGAGGAGCAGGGATAAGTGCTGCCCAGGGAATAGTTGATAAGGGTGTAACTGTTGTGCTGACCGGTAATTGCGGTCCCAATGCCTTTCAGGTATTCAGTGCTGCCAACGTTCAGATGATTGTAGGGGTAAATGGAAAGGTTCGTGATGCTGTCGAACAATTCAAGGCAGGTGCTCTCAAGCCCGTATCTTCACCCAATGTAGCTGACCATTTTGGTTCTGGCATGGGTGGCGGCATGGGCGGCGGCGGTGGCATGGGTGGC
>CAYRCP010000233.1:0-3793 GCA_964422755.1 uncultured Bacteriovoracaceae bacterium
GCCTTTGTTACAGTGAATGCGGCATCTCACGCAGGTGAGCGGTTGCACGGTTCTTGGTGGTGAAATCCGTAAATGCCCTGTTTACCGCCTCTTGAGAGAGATCGAGAACCCGGGCCGTCTGGTCGGCACTCACCTGGTGTTCCCAGGCATAGAGCAGGAGATCGAGCTTGTCGAAATCGATACGGAAAAAGAACTCCTGATCGCTTACCGGCAGACTGAAGGTGTCGGGAGAGGGAGAACGGTCGATGATCTCAGGGATAACATCGAGGTAATCTGCCAACTGATAAATCTGATTTTTGTAAAAGGGTGCCAGTGCCTCGATATCAGACCCGCCATCACCGTATTTGCAGAAATCGCCGAGGATGAGTTCTGTCCTGTTTGTGGTTCCTGCAACGATAGAGTTTCGCCGCTCGGCATGGGCATAGAGATGAATCATGCGCGACCTGATTTTGATATTGGCAAACGAGGTGATTGCCCTGAAGGCATCAAAATTCAGACGCTTCTTTTTTATGGTGCCGTCTGGGAGCTGAACCTGGAGCACATAGAAGCTGAAAGAGTCCCGCTCAAGCAGATCGGTAGGCAGCGTGATGTTATATTTACATCCGGGAGAATACTGCGGAACAAGATTTCTGATATATTCATCGCGAGCGCTGTAGCTAATAACACTCTCAACGGTAGGGGTAATGTCGATCTCTTTGTATTCGATCCCGAGTTTATCGGCATGATCCCGGGCATATTGACTGCTTACCGGGTTCGACTCCTTTTCCGGGAGAACAAGCCCATATACCTTGTCTGTGCCGAGCGCCCGGACTGCGAGTTCAGCCATTACCGCAGAGTCGATTCCTCCGCTGAGACCGAGGACAACGCCTGTTCTCCGAAACACCGAGTGTACCTGCTCTGCCACAAACTCACAGGCCTTCTCTGTCTGTTGTGCAGCATTTATCCTGAGAATAGCTCTATCGAATTTCATGTATCATCGCCCCCTCTTCCTTGTTCAGCGTTACCTCTTTACAACGATGGCCTGATTGATGGCCACAGCAAAGCATGAAACAATCGTAACTACTCACGTAGTCAGGCTGAAGCTGTTTAGGCTGAAGGCTTTTAGGTCCTTGATTTCAAGCTTGATATGGAAAGGTTGTATTCGCTAACAGCCTTCAGTCTAATAGCCTTCCGCCTATCCCTCGATAAGTCGTTAGCACCCCAAGGGCATTTCTTTCAGGGCATCTATTTACCTGAGTAGTTATAAACAATCAAGACGCAAGCCTTGCACTTTATAGCCAGCAGCAATACTGATGCCTTGCGCCCGGCGCCTGTTTTTTTATATCAATTCTCTCCTGACATCATCGGATGATTGCACATGCATCATAACATTTAACCGTGATTTCCCCTACCCTTTCGTGATGCAGCCGCAAATAAATTTGTCATTGAAATAATAATCTTTGCCCTTTATGATGCCGATGTACCTATTGACTAATTTATTATGGAGAAAACTCAAATGCCTGATATTCAATCGAAAATAATTGATTTTATCAAAGAGAACTTTATCATGGGCCGCAGTGAAACAAAAATCGATGTCGAAGAATCATTGATCGAGAGCGGCATCATGGATTCTACCGGGGTGCTTGAACTGGTGGAATTTTTAGAAGCTACCTTTGCTATACAGATCGAGGATGAAGAACTGATCCCCGAGAATCTGGAAACAATACTCAATATCATTGCCTACTTGAAGACAAAGGGTGTTGCGTAGTGGCGGACTTCGTCCATAATTTCCTCGAGTCCTCCGCAGATAAGTATCCTGAAAAAACAGCATTATTGCACGGTGAGATTACCGCGACATACCGGGAGATCAACTCCCTTGCAAACAGGCTTTCCTCATTATTGACGAATAACGGCCTGAAAAAGGGCGACCGTGTCCTCATGGCAGCGGAGAACTCCCTTGAGAGTGTTGCGTCCTACTATGGCATCTTAAAGGCAGGCGGTGTGTGTGTCGAGGTACCCGACAAGTCTACGCTAGCAGAAATTGGATACTACATCGAGAATTCAGGGGCTGATGTGTGCATACTCTCAAAAGGCAGTGCAAAACGCCTGACAGACATTGCAATCCCTTGTGTTATCGGCCCGGACATGCCGCCTACCTGCCAGGGTGTTACCGCCTTTACGTGGGAAGATGTCCGCAGTCAACCGGAATACACCGATGACCCTGATCTGAGCGAAGATGATCTTGCTGCTATCGTATACACATCCGGCAGCACCGGCAGACCCAAAGGGGTCATGCTTTCCCACAAGAACCTCTGCACCAACACCGCCTCCATCGTATCCTATCTCGAGCTGAACGAGTCGGACAGGATCATGGCGGTTCTCCCTTTTTACTATGTTTATGGCAAGACGCTGCTCAATACACATTTCATGGTGGGGGGATCCATTGTCATCAACAACCGTTTTGCGTTCCCCAACGCTGTGGTGAAAGACATGGCTGACAAGGAAGTCACCGGGTTTGCCGGGGTTCCGTCAACCTTTGCCATTTTACTGAACCGGTCGATATTCGCCAAGACGAAGATACCAAGTTTGAGATACATCACCCAGGCAGGGGGTGCAATGGCACCTGCACTGACCGAGAAGTTGCTGCAGCATATCGGGGATATATCATTATATATCATGTACGGCGCAACAGAGGCATCGGCCAGGCTCACATACCTGCCGCCTGAAAGGCTTCTGAGCGATAAACGCGGATCCATCGGAATGGCTATCCCGGGTGTGGAGATTACTATCTGCGACAGCATGGGGGCAGCGTTGAAGCCTTATGAAGTCGGCAATATCTGTGCAACAGGCGAAAATATCATGCAGGGATACTGGCAGGACAAAGATGAAACCGATAATGTGCTCAAGGAGTGGGGGCTCGTTACCGGAGATCTCGGCCACATGGATGATGATGGGTATATCTATCTTACCGGCAGAAAAAAGGAAATGCTCAAGATCGGCGGTGAGCGGGTGTCGCCCAAAGAGATCGAAGAAGCGATTATGGACTCGGGAGTAGTCCACGAGGTCGCGGTTGTGAGCAGACCGGATGAGTTTCTCTCTGAGGTTCCCGAGGCTTTTATTGTTCCCCTCGATGAAAAATCATTTGATCTCGAGGCACTCAAGTCTTTTACGAACAAACGGCTCTCCATCCATAAAAATCCTAAATACTGGAATATTCTCAAAACGCTGCCGAAAAAACCTTCCGGCAAAATAGACAAGGGGGTATTGAAACAATGAAATTCTGTACAAAATGCGTCCTGCCGGACACCTTTCCCGGCATTTCCTTTGATGAAGAAGGTACGTGCAACTATTGCCGGAATATACCGCTTCCCTCTGATGAGGAAAAAAAGGCCCATCTGGACAAGTTCGAGGCCCTGCTGACGGACAAAAAGGGGAAGCATCCCTATGATGTACTCCTGGCATTCAGCGGCGGCAAGGATTCCACGTATACACTCTATATGCTCAGAAAACACTATGACTTAAAGGTCCTCACCTTTGTTTTCGACAACGGCTTTATCTCGAAGCAGGCAATAGAGAATATAAGGACCATGACAGATACCCTGGGTGCGACGTGTATCATATTCCGTCCGCCCTTTGACGTCATGAAGAAGTCTTTTAACCTTGCAGCGAAAAAAGACATTTACTCTCCCAAAACCCTTGATCGGGCGAGTTCCATCTGCACAACGTGTATCGGCATGGTCAAGGGCATGATTTTGAAGACCGCCCTGGCCTATGATATCCCCCTGGTTGCATTCGGATGGTCCCCCGGGCAGGC
>CAYRCP010000234.1:0-3786 GCA_964422755.1 uncultured Bacteriovoracaceae bacterium
ATGCATCGATAAACCCGAGAAGGTCGCCGTCGAGCACAGCCTCCACATTTCCCACTTCGAGATTTGTCCTGTGGTCCTTGACCATCTGATACGGCTGGAGGATATATGACCTGATCTGCGATCCCCAGGTAATCTCCTTCTTCCCCTTGCGAAACTCGTCCATGCGCTCCTTCTGTTTTGCCTCTTCGAGCTCATAGAGTTTCGAGGCAAGAAGCTTCATGGCAAAGGCCTTGTTTTTATGCTGAGACCGCTCATTCTGACACTGGACCACGATGCCGGTGGGCAGATGGGTGATGCGGACCGCGGAGTCGGTTTTATTCACGTGCTGCCCGCCATGACCGGATGCCCGGTAGGTATCGATCCTCAGGTCCTTGTCATCCACCTGGATATCGATGTTCTGGTCCACCTCGGGTGTGGTCATGATTGACGCAAAGGAGGTATGTCTTCGTTTATTGGAGTCAAAGGGTGAGATCCTCACCAGCCGGTGGACCCCGCTCTCTCCTTTGAGATAACCAAAGGCCCACTCGCCTTCCACTTCGATGATGGCACTCTTGATCCCAGCCTCTTCATCGGAGAGGATGTCGATGATATTGACCTTGAACTTGTTCTTCTCCGCCCATCTCAGGTACATGCGAAGGAGCATCTCGGCCCAGTCCTGGGCCTCGAGACCGCCCGCACCTGCATGTATCTCCAAAAATGCGCTCTTGGGATCATCACGCCCCGAGAGCACATGTACCTTTTCTATGGCATTGATGTGCTCATTGAGCCGGTCGATGGTCTCTTTGATATCTGCGAGAACAGAACCGTCATCCTCTTTTGCCAGCTCCATGAAGACCTGGAGGTCATCCCACAGCGAAGAGACCTTCTCCCAGTTCAAAAGGATGTCGCTGATGCGGGATTTTTCCGACTGGAAATCCCTGGTTTTGGCCTGGTCTTTCCAGATATCTGGATCTGCAAGCAGGGAGTCGAGTTCCGCTAGGCGCTTTTGCCTGGCAGGTACCTCAAAGATAACCTCGTACATTATCGACTTTTTCGCCAATAAGTTCTATCTGTGACAGGTAATCTTCTAACATGCCCACAGCCATTAACACCTTCTTCTCATGCTTGTCAATGCTGCAATAACAGAGAAAAAAGCCCATAGCCAGGCAAGGGCCGGACCGTATTTCGTATAGAAACTCAGATACGTCGAAGGCGTGATCTCGCCGGTTATCACACCTTCTTTTAAAAGCCCGATCTTATTGACCACCTCACCGACGGGGTTCACTATGGCGGAGATACCGTGATTCACACTGCGCAGCATCCACCTGCGGCTTTCAATGGTCCGAAACGATGCCATGACAAGGTGTTGTCCGGGCGTTGCCCAGGTCTTGAACCATGCATCATTGCTCACATTCACCAGGTATGTCGCTCCTTTGCTGCACAGATCGCGGGTCAAATCCGGGAAGATGCTTTCGAAACAGATCAACATCCCGATACCATCGATGGGTGAGGCCTGTCCGGCTCGGGAGAAATTGCCCACCCCCTGGGTAAGGCTTCCGAAAAAGGGTTCTATGATGGAGGCAAAAGGAAGGTACTCCCCAAAGGGCACGAGATGCACCTTGTCGTAATATCCCTCCACCTGTCCCTGGTTAAGGAGCCACACCCGGTTGAAATATTTACCGTCGTCAAATGCAGGGCTTCCCATGACGAGCCTGGCATCAGACTGCAGGCTCAGGTCGATTATCCGCAAACTCTCGGGCCAGCGCCTGAACAGGTAAAAATTACAGGCCGTCTCCGGCCACACCACCAGTTCGGCCCCCTGGTCTACGGCATCTTCGGTCAGCCGGGAATAGATATCGATGGTGGGCCCAATCATCTCGGGCAGCCATTTCATGTCCTGGGAGATATTTGCCTGGGCAACCCCCACCTTGATGGGCCGGCCCCCTGCAGGCAGGTTTTCCATCCTCCAGCCGCCCCAGGCAGCAACTGTTGCGAGCACGCATATGCTTAATACCAGTGGGAGAAACTCTCTGCGAGATGCCTTATAGATCGCCACATTCACCATGAGAATAATCCCGCCGATGAGGTATACCCCACCGAATTCGGCAATCTGGATAAACGGCTTCCAGGGAAACTGGGAATACCCCACCAGTGCCCACGGAAAGCCCGAGAACATGATGTATGACCGGACCAGCTCCAGCAGCACCCATATCCCCGGAATCGTCAGAAATGCATATCGTGAGCGGATCAGTTTTTTTGCAGCCAGGGCAAAGATCCCGAAATACACGGCCATGTACACGATGAGAAAAAGCAGCAGAAGCGATGCCGGCGCCAGGCTCATGCCGCCATAGGTCTCCATGACATAGGCGATCCAGTACAGGATGCCCGCCCAGGCGACAATCCCGGCAATCATACCATAAACAAACATCTCCAGGGGAGCGGTGTCCTCATCCGCGAGGAAAAGCAGGGGAACGGCAAAAATCCACGCCAGGGGCCATAAATCATAGGTGGGAAATGATGCGGTGTAGCACAGGCCCGCGACTATCGCGAGGAATATCCGCCTCAAGAGTCCTTCCTCAATTGTGCATGCACAATGAGTTTTGATATCCTTTTCTTGTCGGCCCCGGCGATCTCGAAGACAACCCCTTTATACTCCAGCACTTCGCCCGATTTGGGAATTCGTTCGAGCTGGCAGGTGATGAATCCGGCCACCGTGTCGTAGCTTCCTTCAGGGATCGCAACATCGAAGGCCTCAGAGAATTCATCGATGGTAAGCTTCGGGTCCACAAAGTAGATCCCGGCTTCTTTCTCCACGATCTCCTGTTCCCTGTGCATATTATTCTCCCCGGCGATGTCCCCCACGATCTCCTCCATGATGTCACCCATGGTCAGCAGCCCGTCCACATTGCCATACTCGTCGATCACAATGGCCATCTTGGTGCGTTTTTCCTTGAACTCATTTAAGAGATCGGTGAGTTTCTTGCCTTCCGGGACAAAATACGGGGGATTCATCAGCTCCTTGATGTCCGAAAGCGACTCCTTGCCGCCCCAGTATTTCAGGACATCTTTGGCATAGATCACCCCGATGATGTTGTCCATGGTCTCTTCGTAAACAGGGATTCTCGAGCACTTTTCCTTGGTAATCGTCGCAATGAGATCATTGAGGGACGACGAACTCGAAAGCGCTATCATATCGCCCTTGGGGACCATGATCTCACGAACCGCCGTGTCCTTGAGCACGATGATGTTGTGGATCATATCGCCCTGGTCTTCATCGATGAAACCTTTTTCTTCCACTTCATCGATGATCTTGTCGATCTCTTCCTTTGTGTTTGTTGTGAGCTTTTCTCCTCTCAGGAAATACCACAGGCGTTTGAATACACTTATACTATCTTGACCATCATCGTTACTTTCCAAGTAAAGATCTCCTTTTCTTATAAAACGTTACAAAGATATATTTATCGTAATCCATTCAATCCGTCAATCTACCTGTTTCATACCCTTATTCTTACTGCTCACCGCCTGAACACAGCACATCCTGGCAACCTCCATGTCCTCCATCGAGCGGCCAGCCCGGCGACGTGTGATACGCTCCATCCGTTCAGCTCACCCGTCCAATTCAGCTGTCCTGCTGAATTGTATCGGCAACATGCCGGGAAGACTTGTCAGTGTCTAGCTTCTGCGACATGTTATCCGGCACATCCCTGTGCCTCACCCTGAAGGGCAGCTCTTCGTACTGTCCAATTCGGCTGTCCTGCCGAATTGTCAGGGCGTAGCCAAAAACAGAAGACCGACTTGTCAGGGCGT
>CAYRCP010000235.1:0-3786 GCA_964422755.1 uncultured Bacteriovoracaceae bacterium
CAACCGGCCATCCCGGTCAGACGATGTGAAGGGAAACCGCGGCCATTCCTGAATGCCTGCCTCATCGATCGATCAATGTATCGCTTTCCCCTTTTGTTCCACCGGAAGATGTCCCCCCTTTTTTCCTCTGCAGCCATTGTGAGACTGTCTCGTGTGCCAGGCTCTGCGCCGCATCGATGATGGGGATCTGCGTGGAAGCGTGAGCAATGATTCCGCTCAGGTCGAGGCAGGCCACCAGGATAGTGTCAGCGCCGCCTGCTTGGACGCGTTGAATGATCTTTGACCAGAGCTGACCGAGCACCGCTGGTGGAGCTGTTTCACGGATTGCACCGAGGAGATCGTCAACCTCGGCCTGCCAGTCGATCTCTGCGTCATGGTATCCGCATTGCCGGAGGTGATTCTGAAAAATCGAGGACTCTACCGTGGGACGTGCTGCCACGAGCGCGACACTGCGTGAATGAGAAGGAATCGCAGCAACGGCCAGTTCGACAATATTCAGCAGCGGGACGCCGACGCTACGCTCGAGGCTTGAAAAGTACACGTGTGCCGTATTGCACGCTATGACCAGGAAATCGGCACCAGCCTGTTCCAGGTGCTGCAGCCCGTCCGTAATCGCTGCTTCAAGGGCCTGGTGATCGATTGGCCGATCCTCATAGAACGGTGTAGGTTGAGAACAGATCAACATCTTCGGAAAATCCACATCGTGTCGGGCATTATATTGTCGCTGACACTCTGTTACGACCAGATCGATAAACGGCCCGGTAGAACGAGGGCCCATTCCTGCCAGTATTCCGATCACCGGTGCACTCACACTGTTCTCCTTTTGAGCCGGGTCTTGGGTTAAATCCGCAACGTTCTGCCTCCTCACAGGAGTATCATATCTGTTTTGAAAAGGTTAGTCCTTATTCAAAACATCCCCCTTCCCTTTGCTTTATTCTGCTCCGGTTCTGCCGAATGGAAGGCGTCTCCACGGGCAGCCATCCCTCTGGCAGAAACAGCAGGGTGCTTTCACCGTGACCGCATCGGCAACGAGGGTTGCTGCAGAAATCGTCTTGAGCGGCACCATGACATCATGGTCGTTCAGACTCACCCCGGCAGTGCTTCCGTCGAGGGCATTGAATATAAGGCGCTGCCCGGCAACCTGCCAGTCGCAGTACCCGGGACTGAATCTCATGCTTATGCACTTGCTCTGTCGCTTGGCACATTCCGAAACATGCACCTGAAACAGATCTGCCACCATCTCAACGCAGAGGGACCCCGCCGCATCCAGCATGAATTGTCTGCTCAGGTCCTTCTGAAGCCTGCAGAACTCATCAAACTCGCTTCCCAGGGTCGTAATGGTCAAGATGAGCGAACGATCAGGAGAACATCTGCGCGCCAGACAGGAGAACATTCGGCTCTCAAGGGGGCCGGCTTCGGTATGTATGTATTCATCGAGGCTTATGATCCTGCATTCGGCGTATATCGTTTCGGGATGCACCAGTTTCTGCAGTGCACCGATATCTTGCTCCAGCGCCTTTTGCAGTGGACGGGAAAGGGATGCGCCTCCCAGGCCATCGAGCGTTTTCCTGGTAAGTTCTTCCCAGAAGGGGCTCTCGAGTTCCGGAATACTATGATTCATATCTCTTCAGACGGTATCCAGTATGGCCCGGGTATGTTCAATGACATTGCCGGCAGACTCGACATACTTATCAGCACCATAGGAACGTGCCAGGACATCGTTCAGGGGCGCTCCCCCGACAATGACCTTTGTTTCGGGGAACGCGCTTTTTACATCGCGGATAATATCCTTCATCGCAGGCATGGTCGTGGACATCATCGCTGACAATCCGAGGATCTTTGCCTTGTGCCGGGCTACACCCTGCACGAAGTCTTCGCTGGAGACATCGCGTCCGAGATCCACCACCCGGTATCCATGGGCCCGGTAAATTCCTGCTATGATGTTCTTGCCGAGATCATGCGGGTCTCCCCGCACCACACCGATAACAAGCGGCATGTCCGGTGACGACCCTGCATCGTCGATGGTGGACAACCGCTCAAGGCACACGAGAACACTATCTATACGAAGCAGAAAATCCGGCAGACCGAAATCACTGGACATGAGCCTTTTACGAAGGATCTCCAGGCCACTTATGAGCGCACATCGAATATCATGTGCAGGGACATGGTCTTTCATCGCCCGGTCGATCCATTCCTGCGGCATGCCCGCACCAGACGCACCGATAGATCGCTCGATACTCATGAGAATCTCCGGCTGTTTTTCCATATCGTGCATAGAGTCGCTCCTCCTGTTCATCCGTAATTCCTTGCTGCCATAGCAATGGCCAGGGCATTGTCCATAGGTAGATTCGGCGGATATTCGCAGCCCGGGGCAAGAATAAAACCCCCTCCATCAGCAAGATCATCGATCATCCTCCTGCACTCCTGCATCACATCAAAGGGCGAACCATAACCCAGCAGCGGTGTTTCCACCATCCCCATAAGAACCACCTGATCCCCGTAGCGATTCTTGAGTTCCTTCCTGTCATGGCAGTCATCCGGCAGATGGGCGAACGAAATGATGCTCGGTTCCATACAGCGTATCTGCGAATCGAAGTAAACCCCATGCCCGCAGTTATGGACCGCCACCAGACAGCCCTTCTGACGGACAGCACGGGCAATCTCACGCACGAACGGAGCTTCGATCCTTTCCCACATCTCCCTGCTGAGACCGTTCCAGGAGGCGAACAGGGTATCAAGGGTCACGGCCAGGACGCCTTCATCGCACTGGGCCTCGACATATTCGATGAGCACGTCCGTAATCGTCTCCAGAGCAGCCATAACCTCCCGGGGATGGTTCATGCAGTCCCGAAAAAGGTGCTCCGCTCCACGCATCATGTTCAGTACTCCCAGGGGACCGAAGCAGAATCCACTGACAGCTCCCCTGAAACCCACTTCCTTGACCAGGATACGGCACAACTCGACAATAGTAACCATACGCCGTGCATCCCTCAGGTCAATTCGTTTCAGCTTTCTGTAATCAACCACATCCCTGATCAGAGGATCGGAATAATCCGGGTGAGGGGTGGAATCCGCAGGGTAAATCATTTTCTGCCCGAAGTCGGCCGCCTCTACCGAGAGATCGAGCATGGGGACGACGATCTCTCCACCGGCGAACTCCAATCCGGCCAGGAGCGCGTCTGCGGCGATGCGGGGATTCTGTGCAAACTCAGGGAAAGAGGCCCCTACAAGCCGCCTGCTTGCGCTTATCACCAGCGGACAGCAGGGAATATGGTCCGGCTCTTTGTGGCGCAATGCAGTAACAACCCGTTCGATATTGCTCAGCGGAGTAAGGCCGGACCGGGCGCTGCACAACCTGGCCGCCCCATCGAGCATCCATTCCGGGAACATCCCGGGAGGCGGCACTTGTCCTGACAATAACGTCTTTGTGAGCCGGAACAGAAAGTGATCTCGTGCATATCTACTCATCGAAACAAAAACTCCCATAACATTTCATTCTATTATAAACATAATCATGACCTGACTGTTGTCAAACCGGTTCCATCTGCATGGCAGAAAGGAGCAAACAAAACCCGGGCTCATTCAGATTTTCCCAGCAATACGACTCTGACCCCGGTTTTATCCGGCAGGTATTGACGGCACCTATAACGACACGCCTGTCGAAACGGGCGGCACCGTGCTGGCCGCCAGGTATGATACGCCTGAGACCGGGTCGACCACGTACACCCTGGGCCTGCTGCTGGAGCACATGTCCACCTATGCGGCTGCCAGTCAAACACCAGCCTC
>CAYRCP010000236.1:0-3785 GCA_964422755.1 uncultured Bacteriovoracaceae bacterium
GCGGCCACGCATTCATGAGCAGATCCCGTACCCGTGCATACTGCCCCTCCTCCAAGAAGATCCACGAACGATACAGATCTCCAAGTGCCTGGTGGTCTTTCATATCACCACCACTGGTCTCGAATATTTTGAAATCCTCTCGTGCATTGTCAAGGTCTCCGGTGTACCGGGCATTGAAATAGATGGAACTCTGAATCCTCAGGTACGTTAATCCGCCGGCAAGGCTCCCGAGTTTTCTTTCCTTGAGGGCAACACGTTCAAATACCTCTCGGGCCTGGCTGAATCTTCCGGACAGGTAGTGAATGTAACCCAGATAGATCTCCGCCATGAGTTCAAGATCCACATACCCGCGGCCGGCCTGTTTCGTCATACCGTACCAGCCAAGGGCATCTAAGAGCGCTCCCCTCCATACACATGCGCTCAGTGTGGTGAGATAATTCACAGCGAGCAGAAACGTGTTCGATGCGGCAAGCCCGCCTCGCGCCTGATCAAGATACGCCAGTGCACGCTCAGGCCTGCCGAGATAGGTGTAGGTATACGCAACGGCTGTCTTTGCAGCACTGCACAGAAACGTATCCTCTCCTGCAAGGTCATAGGCCTGCTCAAAGGTTTCAACGGCTTTCAAGAACTCCCCTTTTTGCGAATAAAGGTTTATCAGGCGGATCAGTGCGAATGTCTCTTCTTTCACCATTTTCGCCTGGGTATAATATCTGCAGAGCGATTCCAGTGCCTGGGTGGCCTGCGCCGGGTTGAAGATCCGGGCACATGACCAGATCCCCTCCCATACGGAAACGAGTTTTTCCCTGTTGCCTGGAAGATGTATACACCTCAGCAGCCATTTCTCTGCCGTATGGTAATGGGCCGCTGCTTCAACCCATGAACCCTCGGCCTGATATTTCCGGGCAGCCATGGTACTGTAGCATATTGCTTTCTCAGCGCTGCCTGCGAGATCAAAATGGTATGCGAGGATATCGCATATCTCTTCGCTGCCCCGGCCGAGGCATTCCAATGTTTCACCGATCCTGGCATGCATCTTCGTCCGGTCTTCTTTTAACAGGGACCTGTATGCGACCTCCTGGGTCAGGGCATGACGGAATCTGTATACACCTGATTCCTTCAGATGAATGAACCCCGAGGTTTCAAGGCCTCTGAGATAGGTATCGATATTCTTCTGCTTTGAGCTGACCTCCCTCAGCAGGATTCCGGAAAAAATCTTGCCGATAACCGATGCCTCCTTCAGCAGGATTTTCAGGTTCTTCCCCAGATTCTCGAGCCTGGCTGCCACAAGTCCCTGTATGGTTGGCGGAATGCCTTCACAGATATTCCTGCCTGCCCCAGAGACAAGAGAAACCCCTTTTTCACTAAGATAATTCACCATCTCTTCTACGTAGAACGGATTCCCTCCGGTTTCACGGTACAGATACTGAAGGGTTGCCTCCGGTATATGTCGGCCCTCGAGCATGCACCGGGCCATGGAACCCACTTCTTCAGGGCCAAGGTCCTTAAGCGTGATATGGATATCCCGCGCGGAGAATCGTTTTTGCTCCCTTGTGCTGAGAATAAACAGACATGAACCTGTCCGGCATTCCTGCTGCAGGAGATACTCCAGCAGATCGAGTGTCGAGGGGTCAGCCCAGTGGATATCCTCGATACACACGATAAGCGGCTGCCTTTCTCCGGCAGCGTGAAACAGTGCCGATGTCGCATCACAAAGTACCGATCGCCTCACATCCGGCATCAACTGCCCGTCGTTTGGTACAAGCCCGCACAGCTCAGTAATCGAGGAGATGTGCGATGAATCGGACAGGAGTATGCGGATCTTTCCGGCAAATTCCCGCTTTTCGTCTTCGTTTCCGTAAGCGCCCAATAATTCTCTGATGAGTGATGCTATCGGGAAGTACGGAGTGTCTTTTGTATGATCCAGACACTGTGCATTGATAAATCCGAACCTTGAGGGCACCTGGTTTTTGAACTCTTGAATCAACCTGCTTTTGCCAACACCCGCCTCACCGCTGATGCATACTGTACAGCAGCCTCCATGAGTTTTCTCATTCAGTGCAGCCATGATGATCCCGAGCTCTTCTTCCCGGCCAACCATGCCGGATGTGATGCCGCTGCTGCGACGGATTGAAACAGGTTTGGCCCTGGCAGAACCGATCTTGAATACCCCCGTGGGCTCTTTGATCCCCTTGATAGTTTTCCTGCCCATATCTTCAAGGGTAAAATATCTCGCTGCATCGGCCATGAGGGACTCTCCGACGAGAATTTCGCCCGGGCCTGCAAGGTCGGAAAGCCTGGATGCAATATTGATCGGTGTGCCTAAGACACCATGGGAGAAGGGAATATCGCTTTGCTGATCCACCAGCACAAGGCCGGTATTAATCCCGGAATGCATCGAGATCCTGCGCCGGGTAATCCCTGAGACGTTCTCCGTCAATTCATCGGCTGCGCGGTGAATTTCCATTGCAGCGTGTATGGCTCTGATGGCATCCTGCTCGTGCAGCTCATCAAGGCCGAAAAGCGCAATAACGCCGTCTCCTACAAACTTTTCCACTATCCCGCCGTATGAGCCGACGATACGAATAGCTTTTGAAAACAGCGTGCTCAGGATATCTTTGAGCTCCTCAGGCTCAAGTTCTTCTGTCAGTGGGGTATAGTCGCACAAGTCGGAAAACAAGGCGGTGATTTGACGGTATTCCCGCAGTGATCCTCTATGATCAAGGGATTCTCCGCAGTATCTGCAGAATCGATCTGTTCGCCCGCTTACCATTCCACAGCGTGGGCACGCAAATACATCATCAAACATCAAGTCCTCTCAAAGTAAGGATAAGGGCATGATCTCCCAAGTCAAGCCTGCAGCAGATCATGCACCAACTTTATATTGACCTGATGATCGAAATAGCCGATACTTTATCAGCTATAACGCAAATGATTGAATTGTGAGGTAAATAGGTAATGGTAGAAAAACTCAAAAAGATCTGGCTGGATGGAAAACTGGTAAATTGGGATGATGCTCAGGTGCATATACTGACGCACAGCCTTCACTATGGTGTTGCTGCGTTTGAAGGTATCAGATGCTACAAATGCGACGACGGCCGCTCCGCGATTTTCAGACACAAAGAACACACGAAAAGGCTTTTTAACTCTGCAAAGATCTATATGATGGATATTCCTTTCACACCCGAAGAGATCATTGCAGCCACAAAAGAGACTATTCAGACGAACGGCCTCAAAGAGGCGTACATTCGTCCAATCGTATTTATCGGCGACGGGGTCATGGGTGTTCATCCGGGGACCAATCCCATACGCGCCTCCATTATCTGCTGGGAATGGGGTGCATATCTTGGTGATGAAGCCCTCTCAAAAGGAATCCGGGTCAAGACATCATCATTTACGAGGCACCATTCGAATATCATGCTCACCAAGGCAAAGGTGAGCGGGAATTATGTAAATTCCATACTGGCAAAATTAGAGGTTACCAGAGCTGGTTACGATGAAGCCCTCATGCTCGATCCTTTAGGTAATGTGGCTGAAGGAAGCGGAGAAAACATCTTTTTCGTACAGGACAATGTTGTCTTTACCCCGCCCTTGACCAGTGTGCTTCCGGGTATTACCAGGGACTCGGTTATGACCCTCCTGTCCGATATGGGCTATGAGGTCAGAGAACAGCACTCCACCAGGGACCAGCTCTATATTGCCGACGAGGTATTCTTTACCGGGACTGCAGCGGAGATTACCCCCATCAGAGAGATCGACGACAGGATCATCGGTGAGGGCAAACCAGG
>CAYRCP010000237.1:0-3769 GCA_964422755.1 uncultured Bacteriovoracaceae bacterium
ACATCTATGAGATGGAAGTATATATTGTGCAGAAGTAGATCTCTCTTGGGAGAACAGCTATGCTCAATAAAGAAACAGCAAAACAAGTCATTGATTCTTTGCCGAATGATGCCTCGATGGAGGATATCATTCATGCCCTCTATATAAATATCAAGTTTTCACGCGGGGAACAGGAGATCAGGGACGGTAAGGGTATATCCCAGGCAGAGGCAGAAAAAAGTTTAGAAAAATGGCTGAAGTGATATGGGCACCTTCTGCCCTTGATGATGTTGCTTGCATTGCTGAGTACATAGCAAGAGATTCAGTGGAGGTGGCGTCTCTCTTTGTCAGAAGATTATTTGAGGCAACAGACCGCCTGCACGAATTCCCTTTTTCCGGCAGAATAATTCCTGAAATCAATAGTCCTGATTGTCGTGAAGTCATATGCAGTGCTTACCGTATAATGTATCGTGTTGAAGAAAATGAAGTTTGGATTACAGGAGTAATTCATGGTTCCCGTGATTGGAAACCGGAGTAATAACCGTACAAAATTTCATGTCAGATAACTTCCCGCCTCCTGCGGTTCAGCAACCTGCCCTACAGTACTTTCTGGAGCATATCGATTTCAGGGATGAAGCAGATTTTCTGTGCAAACCTTTCGTTGAGAAAACAACTGTCCTCAGAACAGAATCATAGACGCCTTCATGTATGCCCACGCTGCACCCAGCGCAGCTGACACAAAGTGCGGCAAAAACTTCATCACGATGGTGAGGAATGTAAGCCCTATGGCAATGGTCAAGGGAAAAGACACGATGAATATATTCATCTGCGGCACTGCCCGGGCAGTGATGCCGAATGCGATGTTGATGAGCAGCAAAACTCCGATCACCGGGGCAGCAACCTTGATGGCGATAAGGAACATCTGCGAAGCATAGTTAAGGGCTGCGATGGCATAGCTCTGCTGGGGAAATCGGGCCTCCATGGGGATGATATAATAGCTCTCCACCAGGGCCTTTATGAGCATATGGTGACCGCCGAACGACAAAAAGAGCAGAAAGGTCGTAACGTAGAGCACATTGGCAGTAATCGGCGCATTCTCTCCGGTCATGGGGTCCACCACATTGGCAATGGCAAAACCCATCTGAAATCCCATGAGCTGGCCCGCAATCTGGATCCCGGCGAATATCACATTGACGGCCAGCCCCAGGCAAAGACCGATCAGCAGTTCATGAACAACAAAGACCACCAGACTCAGCACATTCAACGACTCTACGGTTATCACCGCCGGCGGAACAACCGGCATGATCACGAGACTCAGGAAAAAGGCAATCATGGTGGTAATACGCCGCGGCAGCATTTGGGCGCTGAAAAACGGGACCGTGGCGAAGATGATCCCTACCCGGACAAACACGAAAAGAAAGGAAATGATGTCTGACCAGGCAAAATTCAGCAGCTCGTTCATCGGATCATCAAGGGAATGCTGGCATAAAGGTTAACGGTATAGGTGGTAAGCTTTTCTATGATCCAGGGGAGCGAAAAGAGCAGCGCGAGAAATACCACAATAATCTTGGGGACAAAGGTCAGTGTCATCTCCTGAATCTGGGTAACGGCAGAAAACACACTGATCAACAGACCGACGCACAGTCCCAGCAGAAGCATGGGTGATGCCACGAGCAGCGTCAGTTTGATCGCCTCCCCCATCAATGTGGTTATGGTCTCCGGAGTCATCAGATAAACCCCTTGACAATGGACCCCACCAGAAGATTCCATCCGTCCACCAGGACAAAGAGCATGATCTTAAACGGCAGAGAAATCATGATGGGAGGCAGCATCATCATACCCATGGACAGGAGAATGGAGGCCACCACCATGTCGATAATCAGAAACGGGACAAACAGGATAAAGCCGATCTGAAAAGCCGATTTCAACTCCGAGATCATGAATGCGGGGATCAAAGCCCTGGTGGGAACCCCATCCTTGTTCTCGGGCTTTTCATGATCGATGATGCTTAAAAACAAGGCCAGGTCTTTTTGCCGGGTCTGTTTGAACATGAATTCCCGCAAAGGCTCTTCGGCATTATCAAGGGCTTGATTAAAGGTTACATACCCGTTCTGATAGGGCACAAGGGCCTTTTCGTTAATCTGTTCCAATGTAGGGGCCATGATAAAGAACGTCAAAAAAATGGCGAGTGCCGTGAGCACCTGCATCGGCGGCATCTGCTGGGTCCCGATAGCCTGGCGAAGAAATCCCAGGACCACAATGGTCCGGGTAAACGAGGTGACCATGATCATGATGGACGGAGCCAGGGCAAGGATGGTGAGGATAAAGACGACCTGTAAAACGCCGACCACCTCTTCAGGACTCCCCGCTTCCTGGATGCCGAGGTTCACACTCGGGATTGTCACCGCATGAACCACACCGGCAAAGGCAGGGAGAAGAACCAACAGACCAAGAACAATACCGCCTGACTTACGCATCAGTTATCACCCGGGATTGTGCCGAACTCATCTATGGCCTTTTCAAACTCACCTTGTTCAAGGTCCTTGATGAGCGAGATATTGTTCTGTGTGACCCCTACAAGCAGGATGGATTTGCCCACCCGCACCAGTGCGAGGTTTGCTTTCGTATTCAGGGCCACCTGGCCGAGTATGTCAAGACCAAGCGATTTCTTCACCCGTGCCACAGGACCGTATTTCTTCAAAGCCCAGGCAAGGGCAAACAGGCCCAGCACAAGGATTATGAGCATGGAAAGCGACCGAATGCTGATGCCGGTCATCTCGCCATCTGCGGCCAGCGCCGTCGAGGCCATGATGGTGAGACAAACAAAGATGAGGATACACAGGCCGCTCTTTTTCATCTCAGTCTCTTTACCCGTTCCATGGGGCTCACGATATCGGTTATCCTGATACCGAATTTCTCGCTCACCACGACAACTTCACCCCGTGCCACGAGTTTGTTGTTCACGAGGACATCGAGAGGTTCTCCTGCCAGCCGGTTCAACTCGATGACCGAGCCCTGGCCCATTTGCAGGAGGTCATGGATGAGCATGCGTGTCCTGCCCATCTCAACGGTAACTTCAAGAGGAATGTCGAGAATAAAATCAAGATCCTTTGAAGGCCCTGCGGGTCTGTGCTGGTCGAGTTCTTCAAAATGTGCCTGATCCACACCACCGCCAAGCGGCTGCCCTTCCACGATGTCATCTCCTGCTTCCAGTGCCTTGCCCCATTCTTCTGCGAGCTTATCCTGTTCCAATTTTTCCTCTCCCGTGGAATCGAGTGTATCGCCTCCGGCATTCAGCAGGCTGTCAATATCATCCTGCGAGAGCTCCCCCGCCGAGCCGGCCATTGCATCCATCTCGTCTTTCTTTTTATTTTGCCCGCCTGCGGACTTTTTTCCCTCTTCAGCCATGTGCTCCTCCTTAGTAGTACTGTTTATCCACTATAGAGACTATATCTGCAGCCAGGCTATCTCTTATCTTACCGGGCTTCGCATAAAATTTTGGCAGGTCCTGTACCGACACGATAAGCTCATCCTGCACGTCCTTATCAAGCACCAGGACATCTCCAGCCTTCAAAGAAACCAGTTCCCTTGAAGTGATTGTCGTTTTCCCGAGTTCCACCGATATGTCCACATTGACGCCCATGAGCTCGCTTTTGAACCGGTTGACCCACTCGGAATCGACGTTGGTTTTTTCCTCGGCATGGAAGCTCGCATACAGCCTGTCCCGAATAGGTTCTATGAGCTGATACGGAATACAAAACATGATATTCCCGCTCATCTCTTCCATCTC
>CAYRCP010000238.1:0-3764 GCA_964422755.1 uncultured Bacteriovoracaceae bacterium
GTCTTTATGATGCTTTTGCCCGGAACATGAAACCGGGAAAGGAAGAAGGCAAAAGGGACTCCGAGGATCGTAGCGAAGATGGTGGCCATTCCGCTGACGAACAGGCTGTTTCCCAGACACCGCAGATAGTATGGGTAGTGGAAGAAGGTCTTGTAGCTGTCAAGCGATAGTGCTCCTGTATCCGGGGAGATAAAACTCGCCTTGAAGATATAGAAGATCGGGTAGACAACGGAGAGAAACATTATCGTGAAAACAACGATAAGGATAAAATTCCAGGATGAGAATATCTTTCTGGGTGACATAGTTTTTTTAGTTTTCCAGGATTACCGGCCTGTCCGGGGCAAACTGGAAGAAAAGGGTATCTCCCGCTTCTTTTATCACTGTTTTTTGCGGATCGTGGATTTCAATGGCGATCGGTTGATCAGTGAGACCCGAGACCTTATATCTGAGCATCGAACCAAGAAACGTGGCGCTGATGACCTCTCCTTCAAACACATTTGGCTCAGATTGTGATTCTTCATCAACAATGCGTATCCATTCAGGACGTAGAGAGAGCACGATGTGTGTGGTATCGGGTTTGTCAATCTTTAGTTCCACCGTCTTCTCGTTTATCTTTGCTCTGAGCAATGCTTTGTCATCATCATAGTCTTCGACCTCGGCCTCGAGAATATTGCTGCTGCCCATGAACTCTGCCACGAACCTGCTCTTCGGCTTGAAATAAATATCATACGGGGTTCCGATCTGTATGATTTTGCCTTTGTTGATAATGGCAATATAATCGGAAACGGCCATGGCCTCTTCCTGATCATGGGTAACATATATGGTGGTGATGCCGAGCATTTTCTGGATCTTTTTGATCTCCTCTCGCATGCTGACCCTGAGTTTTGCATCGAGGTTCGACAGAGGCTCGTCCATGAGAAGAACATCCGGGGAGATAACAAGGGCGCGGGCCAGGGCAACACGCTGCTGCTGTCCACCGCTTAATTGACTTGGATATCTCTCTTCCAGACCATCGAGTTCTACGCTCTTCAGGATATTCATGACCCGCGACTTAATATCCCCGGAAGCTGTTTTTCGTGCCCTGAGTCCATAGGCGACATTGTCAAATACACTCAAGTGCGGAAACAATGCGTAGTTTTGAAACACCATACCGGTTTCACGCTTATGGGCAGGGATATCATTGATGACTTTCTCTCCGAAGATCACCGTGCCTTTATCCGGTGTGTAAAAACCGGCTACGGTGCGAAGCAGGGTTGTTTTGCCGCATCCGCTGGGACCGAGGAGGGTGAAGAAATCACCCTCCTCGATGGTTAGGCTTGCATTGTCGATGGCTTTGAGCTCACCGAATTTTTTCGTGATGTCGTTCAGTAGTACTCGCATAATTTTTTACTTTGAGAGAATGATTTCCTTCCATTTGGTTAACAGGTCTTTTTTGATAGCATTTGCCTCGATCGGATCGAATTCGTTCATGACGGTAATATCGCTGATCTTGGGCAGCCCTGCAAATTCGGCGGTATCGGGCCTGGCTGGCCTGCGGTAGAAGTTTTTGAAGATCTCTTCTTCCGTGGATTTGCTCACCAGGTAGTCAAAGAAAAGCTTGGCTTCCTTGGGATGGGGGCAGTTTTTGATGATTGCAGCCCCTTCCGGAGCGACAAAGGCGCCGTCAGAGGCGTAGATAATACCGACATCCTTGGATCCACCGGCGATATAGCGATAGGCGGCATATTCCATGGTGATTCCCAGGGGATATTCACCGGCGGCAACGCCCTTGTAAATGAGGCTCGAACTGTCGAGGATTTTTGCATTCGAAATAAGTTTTTTAAGGCCTTCCCACTCGTACAGTTTATAAATACCGTAGACCTGAGCATAGGCTGAACCTGATTTTGCCGGGTTTGCCATAACCACTTTGCCTTTCCACTGCGGGGCAAAGAGATCTTTCCATGCCAGAGGTTTTTCTGATTCGCTGACAAGGGATTTGTTGTACATGATGATCATGACATGGGCATTGCTGCTCGTCCAGCGGTAATCCTTCTCTACGTAGCCAGCGGGAAGGACGGCAGCTTCGGCGGATTTATACGACATGAAGTAATCTTTTG
Organism: uncultured Bacteriovoracaceae bacterium; assembly: GCA_964422755.1. Taxonomy (GTDB): domain Bacteria; phylum Desulfobacterota; class Desulfomonilia; order UBA1062; family UBA1062; genus DSAD01. Next base: position 2,097 of record CAYRCP010000238.1, read on the forward strand.
CACCATCGAGGACAGCCACGTCACCACTCCAGAACACATCGCAGAGGGGATTATCTTTTTCCGCCTGAATTCTCTTCATGGCAGAGCCGGTTCCCATCTTGACTGCAGATACCTTGATGCCGGTTTCCTTTTCGAACCCTATTCTGATCATATCCTGCAGTTCCGATGGATTGGATGAGTACAGAACAACTTCTGCCGCGTATGCGATCGGCACGGCAACAAACATGATAGCGGTTATCAACCAAGTAAATCTAATGGCATGTTTTTTCATATCCGTAATCCCCCTCTAAGTTAGTATGTAGAAAAACTGTAAAATTTTTACAGGATATTTTTTGAACATGCAAGGTGATCATGAATAATTTCTCAGAATAAGTAATAAAGGCGAGGAGTAAAAAACGAACAAGATAGCTCGAGAACCCAGGGACAAAGGCACAGAGTAAGGATCTCAGGGAGTTCGTGACCTCAGGGACAAAGGCACAGAGTAAGATCAGGACTTGGGGTTCATGACCCCAGGCAGAAAGTGACAAAGGCACAATTCGGCAGGACAGCCGAATTGGACGCGCGCACCCGCAGGGCGAAGGCCATGGATGGCCTGAGTCACAGAGGCACAAAGTATTTTTTTTGCAAGACATGGGGTTCTGGATCCCGAATCACCATGTAGTTTTATTCGTGACCCGTTCTTACTTTTACTCCTCTTGTTGCCACAATGCCTGCAACACAGACCAGTGTTGCACCGATTAAGGTAAAGAGGTCGAGGGACTCGTCCCATAAGATCCAGCCGAAGATCGTGGCAAATACCACGGTGCCGTAGATGAACGGTCCAACCTGGGCCGCAGGTGCCAGGCTGTAGCCCTTGGTTAAGAGGAACTGTCCGGCCATGGCCACGAGGCCGACGAACACCAGGATAATAAGTGTGCTCTTTGTGGGCATCTCCCATGCCCAAAAAAGGGGCAATGCCGAGATCACGGTGGAAAGGAGGGAATAGTAGAAGACGATCCGCCCCGGTGGTTCGCTGTCGGACATCCTCCGGATGGTCACCATGGCCAGGGAGACGGACATACCTGCCAGCAGTGCGATTATGGAGACTGCCTGAAATATGCCAAGGCCGGGCTTCAGGATGAACACCACCCCGATAAATCCGATAAAGACCGCTGCACGTGTCTTGCGGGTAACCGGTTCTCGCAGCCAGACAAGGGCGATGAGCGGGATGAAGAGCGGGCTCGTATACGAGAGCAGAACTGCCTCGGCAAGCTTCATGTGGGCAAGGGCAAAGAAGTAGCAGTACATGGCGGTGAGTCCGGCTGCACAGCGCAGAACATGGAGCAGAGGCTTTCTGGTCCTGATCTCGGGCAGGCCGCCGCGCATGATCACGATGGGAATCACGAAGACGAGGGCAAAGAAATTGCGCAGGAACACGATCATTTCGTTGGGCAGTGATGCTGACGCCATCCTGACGAGTACCCCCATGATGGCGAACATGAAGGCCGAGCCGAGAATATAGAGGGAGCCCTGTACGGGGAGGTTCTTTCTCGAGGATCTATAGTCCATGTCCTGGTGGTTCTCCATGAATCGGCACGATAACGGCGTGAGATGATTCGATCTCTGCGGTCAATGATAACGGCTGTTGTCCCACACGTTTTTTCGCTGGCTTTTGCCTACACTATTCGT
>CAYRCP010000239.1:0-3763 GCA_964422755.1 uncultured Bacteriovoracaceae bacterium
GCAAACAGAAACGCGAAGAAGCCGAGACAAATGCCCATGCACTCCTGGCAAAGGTGGGCATCGGGGAGAAGGCCGGTGCGTACCCGGACCAGCTCTCAGGGGGACAGCAGCAGAGAGTTGCAATCGCCCGGGGTTTGGCCATGCGGCCAAAGATCATGCTCTTTGACGAGCCGACATCAGCCCTGGACCCTGAGATGATCAACGAGGTCCTTGATGTTATGAAAAATCTTGCCCATGAAGGAATGACCATGATTGTGGTTACCCACGAAATGGGATTCGCCCGCGAAGTGGCGCACCGGGTCGTGTTTATGGACGAGGGCCAGATTATAGAAAGCGCCCCGCCCGAGCAATTCTTCGCGCAGGCAGAACACGAACGTACCAAACTTTTCTTGAGCAAGATCTTGACCCACTAGCGAACAAATTTTCATCCATAAATAATTTTTAAGAGAGGGGGAGGTTATGAAAAGGTTTTTTGGAGGAGTACTACTAACATTGTGTTTTGTCATGTTGCTTGGCTCTGCGTGTTATGCAGGCGCAACCTATGACAAGGTAATGAAAGACGGTGTCGTTCGCGCGGGCATGATGTATAACAGCATTCCTGCCGCTTACTTCAACGACAAGAACGAATGGGTTGGATTCGATGTCGACATCGCAGAAGAAGTGATTAAAAGAATCGGACAGCAGATGGGCAAGGAGCTCAAGGTAGAGCGGGTCAAGCTGAACAACAAAACCCGGATCTCGTTCCTCACCTCCGGAAGAATCGACATGTCTACGGCAAACATGACGCATAAACGTGAGCGCGACCGCACCATTGATTTTTCCATCACGTATTTCTTCGATGGCGAGAAAATCCTTGCAAAGAAAGGCAAATTCACCAAGCACGAAGATTTTGTCGGAAAGAAGATATCTTCGATGCAGGGAACCACGAGTGAGAAGAATGCCATCAACCTTCTGAAAAAACTCGGCGATGCCAATGCAGAAAAAAACGTCATCAGTTTCCAGGATGAGCCTGCCTGCTTCCTGGCGCTCCAGCAGGATAAGGTTGCCGGTTGGGCAACCGACAGCACCATCCTGATCGGCTATGCCGCAAAAGATCCCGGAAAATACGAACTCGTGGGTGAATTCTTCAGTGATGAGCCCTACGGGATGGGTCTGCCGGAGAACGACAGTGACTGGCGCGACGCAGTCAACTTTGCGCTCCAGGATATGTGGAACGACGGCAAATACATGGAGATCTACAACAAGTGGTATGGACCCGACACGCTGTACTACTTCCCCATGACCGAAAAGATCGAGATGTGGCCGTAATATCAGGCTGACAATGACTTAGCATATGCGGTCCGCACACAGTGGGACCGCATATTTTTTAAGCGTTACGAACAAGATCCGGACATAATTCCAACAGGGGGCACCAGGTGAGATCCTCAAAGCAAACGGCACAGCAATTCGGTGTATTTGCTGTTATCCTATTCGTATTCTATGTAGTTTTCAAGCATGCTGATTTCGGCTATGATTTCTACTGGGCTGTTCTCTATGAAGTAAACCCCACCTATAAAGAGATCTTCGGCTACTGGCTTTTGAGAGGCCTGCAGCTGACCATAGAGATTTCTCTCATCAGCACCGGGATAGCTCTTGTCCTGGGTACGATCTTCGGCATTGCCCGGCTGTCCCAATTCAAGCCCACCTACTATCTTGCAACAGGTTATGTGGAATTTTTCCGGAACACCCCCTTGCTGGTACAGCTCTTCTTCTGGTACTTTGCGTTTCCCCTTGCCCTGCCTGAGACACTCCGTATCTTCCTCAATGAACACAATTTCGAATTCTGGGCAGCAGCAATCGGCCTGGGTGTCTACACAGGATCTTTTGTAGCCGAGATCGTGCGCGCCGGGATTCAGGCAATACCTCACGGCCACGTGGAGGCCGCCCATTCCTCCGGACTGAGCGGCCCTCAGATGCTGCGATTCGTGATCCTGCCACAGGCATTCCGTGTCATCATTCCGCCGCTGGGCAGCGAATTCCTCAACAACATGAAAAACTCATCGCTTGCCATGACCATCGGCGTCGCCGAGCTGTGCTGGCAGTCTCAACAGATCGAGTCCTTCACTTTCAGGGGCTTTGAGGCCACATCGGCTGCCTCCATGATCTATCTCGGGCTGTCTCTGCTCATTTCCGTTGTGATGAACTCCATCAATCACCACCTCATGATCGGACAGAACAAACAGCTCTCAGCCCTCGACAAATTCTTGGGGTTCACCTTCAAACCATTTTATCTTATCGGCAAAATGATATTCCTCATGGTCAATTGGATCAAAAAAATGTTCCGCATGGGAGAATACGCCCCGGTGCATGAGGAAGCAGTCTATGCATCTATCTGGTCCAGGCTCTTAACGTTCCTGTGGAAATGGATGGTCTTTCTAGCCAAAATCATTTTTGTAGGGCTCTTCATTGCCGTAGTCATTGCCATTATCTATGCCCTGTATTCCTTCAACTGGACCATCATCTGGAACAACCTGCCCGCACTCCTGTTCTGGACCTTTCCTCACGGTGGACCAGGTGAGATCTTCTTCGGTCTGGGCGGATTGACCCTGAGCATCATTATCGCAGGGATCGCCTTGTTCGTGAGTTTTTTTATCGGACTCGTGTTCGGCCTGGGGAGGCTGAGCAAGAATCCCCTAATCAGCACCCCGAGCATCATCTACATTGAAATCATCAGGGGAAATCCCCTCATTATGGTCATCTTCTGGGTATATTTCTTCTCGCCCATTGTCACCGGCATGCAGATAGACGTGTTCTGGAGTGCCACCATTGCATTCACCGTCTTCTCCGGTGCATACCTGGCTGAGATTGTCCGTGCAGGGGTAACCGCAATCCCCTATGGGCAGGTCGAGGCTGCCACAGCATCAGGGCTGAATTACTTCCAGGTTATGCGCAAGGTTGTTCTGCCGCAGGCCCTGAAGATCATGATCCCGGCAATCGTGGGCCAGTTTATCTCTCTCTTCAAGGACACCTCTCTGGCCTATATCATCGGGGTATTTGAGCTCACGACCATTGCTCAGACCCTGAACAACCGGCTCATGATCTACCCGTTCGAGATCTATACCACAATCGCCGTACTCTACTTCATATGCTGCTACAGCATGAGCATGGTTGCCAAACGTCTCGAGCAGAAGTATACCCCGGCGTAGGAAAGACAGGATACCTGGAGTGTGAAAAAAAATGGAGTAGTGGAGTGCTGGAAGACTGGAGTACTGGAAACAGCATAATAAAAACCCAAACCCGGACAGGCCAAAACCAAGAAGTTTTAAAAAGGTGAATTCGAAAAAAACGTTTCATAGCCTATGCGTCGTCTCTGTACCGGCGAAATAACCGTTACGTGCCGGGGCGTTGTTCAAAAATAGTTCATTCTCGCGCCAAGGGATCAACGACGATCTTTTTGTCTCAGGTTCCCTCAGTCATTCTTTGCGTCTTGGCGCCTTTGCGCGATTTTTTCTTTTCTCCAGTTACGATACTTCGTATCTCCGGATAGTTGAGGACATGATAATAGATTCTTTTGCCATTAGTGCAAGAATTTTACAACAAAGCGCCTAAATCCTGAACAATACAGTTTTGATAAAATGCTTATTTTTTTCAGAGGGTACTGCGAGTCGTAACAGAATATTCTGGATACTGGTTCCTGAATTTTACTTCCCCTCCACGATCTCCGCAATTCGCGCAGAGAGGCCTTTCATATCAAAGGGTTTCTGGATAAATCCCCTGCACCCCT
>CAYRCP010000240.1:0-3763 GCA_964422755.1 uncultured Bacteriovoracaceae bacterium
GATTTCGCTCATAGGGATGTTAGATTATCTTGTTAAGGAGGAACATTTACGTGTGTCGACTTTTTGCCGTAACCAGTGAAGAACCACTTTCACCCATGGTGGCAATTCAAGCCCTGGATGTGATGAAAGAGGGCCATGACGGATCAGGGGTCGGGATCTTCATGACCGATCTGGGTGGTGACCTCGAGCCTTTCAAGGGGTCTCCCATACTCTCGGGAATATTCTCCCAGGAGGGCATCAAAAAGCTCGACCGCTACATGATGGAGCTTGGTCTGCTTACAAAATACAAATTTTCCATTCGTTCGCCTAAAGAACCCCCTGAGGGGACCCCCAAGCGGGATGTATATCTCATACGTGTGTATGAATATCCCTATGAATGGGAGTCTCTCACCGAGAGTGAAATCGAAGATCGTCTCATGAGAATACGGGTTGATCTGAGAAGGCTGGGCGAAGAAGACGGATCCATGATGGTGTTTTCCTTCTGGCCGGACGTAATCATGATCAAAGAGGTTGGAGACCCCATGCAGATAGCAGAGTACCTCGGGCTCGACAGAAAAGGGCTTCAGGCTCGTGTCATCATGGCCCAGGGAAGACAGAATACAAACTATGAAATAACACTCTATGCCTGCCACCCGTTCTTTCTGCAGGGTGTCGCAAGTATGACCAACGGTGAGAATACCGCTTTTGCTCCTATCAGAGAATACCTCATGTCACGTGGTTATGAGGGATACATGGGATATCAGTCCGACTCCGAGGTGTTTACCCATATTCTCCATTATACGACAAACAGGCTCGGATTGGGGCTCGACTCCTACAAGCACATCATAACCCCATTGAAAGACCAGGAACTTCTGCGGCACCCGGATAACTTGTTTCTTCGTCAGCTCAAGCACAGCTGCAGATTTCTCACGGTGGACGGACCAAATTGTATCATCGGGTGTCTCCCGGACAAGACCCTGTTCATGATCCAGGACAGCAAAAAACTGCGTCCTGGTGTTGTGGGAGGAAGACCGGGCATGTTTGCCTTTTCCTCTGAGATGTGCGGGCTTGAAGAGGCAATCCCTCTGCGGGAAAAGAATTATGAATTTCAGCCAATGAAGTATGATGTCGCATACGTAGATTCATCAAGGATGGGGGTAAAGAGATGGAATCAGTGGGAAAAATGCATCCATCCACATTAAATCAGAAAGACCTGCTCTGGCATATCCTCTGGGATAAGGACAAGTGCACGCTGTGCGGAAAGTGCACGGCAGTGTGCCCGGTTCGGGCCATAGAGCTTGGGGTGCACCGGAAAAGAGAGGTGAACGTAGCTGTCGGCCTCATGGAAAAACCCGCGAATGTATACAATGTATACCACGGTATCGTGCAGGTTACCGACCCTGCTCATGCATGTGTCGGCTGCGGCATGTGCACCCATGTATGTCCCAACGCTGCCATATATCCTGTGCTGAACGAAGAAAAGGACAAGCTGCGATTTCATGTCAATGACGGTGGAGAGCCCCGGAGACGCGGCGGCAGGCGCAATGATTCCGAAAGTCTTCTCGACCGGATCAAGTTTGTGAGGATATCCATGCTTACCGACCCGGCTCTGGATGCCGGGAGGCATGAGTTTGAACTCAGGACACTGCTGGGGCGTATCCTGCCCCCTGAAGATGCGATAAAGGCATCACGGGGAAACATCTGGACCCCCCCGGTACGCGAAATTTATCCGTTGATTATCGGCGGCATGTCATTCGGTGCACTTTCTCCGAATATGTGGGAAGGCCTCCAGATGGGAGTGGCATACTTAAACGAGGAAATTGGTATGCCGGTGAGGATCTGCACCGGCGAAGGAGGCTGCCCTCCGCGTCTGCTGCGTTCCAGGTTTCTTAAATACGTCATCCTGCAGATAGCGAGCGGTTATTTTGGATGGGACGAGATCATTAATGCCCTGCCTGAAATGAAGGAAGATCCCTGCGCCATCGAGATCAAGTATGGTCAGGGTGCAAAGCCGGGTGATGGCGGTCTTTTGATGTGGTACAAGGTAAACAAGCTCATCGCGGCCATCAGAGGGGTACCTGATGGGGTGAGCCTGCCTTCTCCCCCCACACACCAGACCCAGTATTCCATTGAAGAGAGTGTTGCCAAGATGATCCAGTCCATGAGCATGGCCTGGGGCTTCAGGGTTCCGGTGTACCCGAAAATATCTGCAACGACCACCTCGCTTGCGGTACTCAATAACCTTGCCAGGAACCCGTATGCTGCCGGGCTTTCAATAGACGGAGAAGACGGCGGTACGGGAGCAGCCTACAATGTTTCCATGAATCATATGGGCCATCCCATTGCGAGCAGTATCAGAGACGCCTATCTTAATCTGGTGAAGATAGGAAAACAGAACGAGATTCCGATCTTTGCAGGCGGAGGGGTGGGCAAGAACGGCAATCTGGCAGCGAATGCTGCGGCACTGATCATGCTGGGTGCAAGCGGAATTCAGATCGGAAAATATATCATGCAGGCGGCAGCCGGCTGTATCGGCTCTGAGAACGACAGGTGCAACATCTGCAATATCGGTCTGTGCCCAAAGGGTATTACCTCTCAGGATGCAAGGCTCTACCGTCGTCTGGACCCCGAGCAGGTGGCACAGCGGGTTGTGGATGTATTTTTGAGTTTCGACTCGGAACTCAAAAAGATTCTTGCGCCCCTTGGCCGATCGACCTCACTGCCCATCGGGATGTCCGATGCCATCGGCATCGATGATTACCATGCAGCCCGGCGTCTACAGATCAAGCATGTCGTATAAAGAGGACAGTACATGGATCAACACGAGAAAATTGTAATCTCAGGCTTTGAAGACGGGGCACGGATTGAAACCCGTGTCCTGGAGGAGAGGATACAACATGCCGTGAAAAGAGGATATCGGGATATCGATATCCAGGCTTACGGGCAGCATGGCATAGGCGGCAGACTGTGCACAGGCGAGAAACCTGTGAGAATCAACATATACGGTTATCCAGGACAGAGGATCGGTTCCATGGGATCTTCCGGGACTTTAATCGAGATTCTCGGACCGGCATCCGACGATGTGGGCTGGCTCAATGCAGGCGCTACAATTGTTATCCATGGTGATGCAACAAATGGTGTCGCCAATGCCATGGCCCAGGGAAAGATTTATGTCGCAGGTGATATCGGGGCCAGGGGTATGACCATGACCAAGGACAATCCCCGGTATGACTCGCCTGAACTATGGGTTCTGGGAGGAGTCGGAGATTCATTTGCCGAGTTCATGGCAGGCGGTGTTTCGGTTATCTGCGGGCTCGGATCTCACTACCGGGGCAATATTCTGGGCCACAGACCCTGTGTGGGAATGGTTGGCGGCAAGATCTTCTTCAGGGGAACACACAAGAATTTCAGCGAGAAAGACGCCAAGCTCGTCAAAATATCCGATGAAGACTGGTCATGGCTCACCAGAAACATGAAAGACTTCCTCGAAGCCATCGGCAGGAACGATCTTCTCGATATCCTGACTGCCGAAAGATCGAAATGGCAGCTTCTGGTAGCACTCAAACCCCATGAGTGGACGGGAAAACCGAGGATATCAATGCCACGGTTCAGATCGGATATCTGGGAGAAGGAACTTGGCAAAGGCGGCTTGATAGGCGACCTCTCTGATATCGACCGGAGCCCCATCGAGGTGATTACAACCGGCAGTCTGCGCAGGTTTGTGCCTTACTGGGAAAACAATAAATATCTGCCTCCCTGTCAGGCCCACTGTCCCACAGGCATG
>CAYRCP010000241.1:0-3751 GCA_964422755.1 uncultured Bacteriovoracaceae bacterium
TCAAGGCATTTCGGATTTTAAAAACCGTGTAATCCGTGAAATCCGTGCCAAAAAACTGTTCTTTTCGTATGTCTAACATGGAGCAAGCAGATATGAGACAGAATGAATAACGATGCTGTTATTGAGAATGTAGTGAAGCAATCTCACCCTCGTGGGATTTGAGTCTGATGAGATCGCTTTCCGTCGCCTGCGCTTGTCGCGATAACAAACAGTCTTTGCCAGGCAGTTCGCTCACGCTCGCAGCTCTGCCTACAGCTACTCTTCAATCATCTGAGTATGCTTCCGTGTGAAGATCCTTTTTTTTCAGCACTCCAGTACTTCACCACTCCCCCAAAATCATTCTCACCTGAAAAGCATTTAGCAATCCGAAATTCCAAATTTTATCCCGGCGCCACCTCCACATTCCATTTGACAACATCCCTATGGATCAGTAACATAACAACTGTTATCTGGGGAGATTGGGGTTTATTGATGCCGGCAAAGAGCAAATTCAAGACGCAAGACATCATCGATGCAGCGTTTCACATCATTCGCACGCAGGGGCAGGAGAAGTGTTCGGCCCGTGCCATTGCGAACGAACTGCATTCCTCCACCATGCCCATCTACTCGTGCATAAAGTCCATGAAGGAGCTCGAAGAGGCGATCGTGAAGAAGGCGATCGATCTTCTCCTGCACTATGAGATGCAGGAAAGGACAGGTATCACTTCGCTGGATATGGGTGTCGGGTATATCCTCTTTGCCAAAAAGGAAAAACATTTATTCAGGATGCTGTTCTTCTCAGAAAGCGGGGACGCCAACAGCGAACTGAGTAACAGGCTCACAGAGTATGCCTTTGATACGCTTTTAGGCAAGCTGGAAGGCTTTGCGCTCATGGAGGGACTGACCCACGAACAAAAGAGGGATGTTTTTAACAAGATGTGGATATTTAATCACGGCCTTGCAGTCATGCTCAATAATTCCGTTATTGAAGATATGAGCGAAGAGGAAATCAGCCGGCTCCTCATGGATACCGGTTTGTCTATCCTGGAGGGCGCAAAAAACAGGGATGCATTGTACGCTCAGGAGAATATCAGGGCTCTTATAGACAGTACGAAATCCCTTGACAGATGATAAGGAAAAATTGATTATTTAATGAAGTAACCGTGATTGTTTGTGTTTTTTATTGTTTATTGCACAATGTTATCCTGAAACGATTAAGGAGGGTATATGGCCCGGAGATTGAGTCGTTTATCAAGATTGTTTTTGTTATTCATCCTTGCGGCGAGTATGTGGGGATGTGCCGATGCGGGATTTATCATAAAAAACATGGAACCCCTCATGGATGAGCTGAATGTCTCCATGAACAAGAGTTCGGATGTGGACATGCTCCGCGATGCCATGCCCGCAAACCTGGTCCAGCTGGACGGATTCATTGAGGCCGCCCCGAACACGAAGCTGCTGCTTCGGACATCCGAGGCATACTTCGGCTACACCTTTGCCTTTGTGGAGGAAACCAACAAAAAGCGGGCAAGCATGCTCTATCTCAAGGCACGCGACTATGCCCTTGATGTGCTTTTGCAGGAGCGGTATTTCCGGGAGAACTTCAATAAGGGGATCGATGAATTCAGGGGGTCTTTAGACGAGTTCGGGAAAAAAGATGTACCGTCCCTTTACTGGGCAGCGAATAACTGGATGGCCTGGATTGCGCTGAACCTGAACAACCCCGAGGTGCTTCTCGACATACCCAAGGTCGAGGCCATGCTGCTGCGGGCAGTTGATCTGGATGAGACCTACTACTACGGTGGTGCGCATGCAACGCTTGGCGCCTTTTACGCCTCCCGGGCAAAGGCCATAGGCGGGGATCCTGAAAAAGCCAGGTATCATTTCCAGCGGGCATTTAAGCTGTCCCGGTCAAAGGTGCTGTTTATTCACCTGCTCTATGCCCAGTACTACGCATACCAGGTGCAGGATCGGGACCTGTTTGTGAAAACCCTGGAGGCTGTTGTCGCAACACCGGTTGGATATTTCCCGGAGAAAAACTTCGCCAATGAGATTGCCAAGAGGAAGGCGCAAAAACTTCTGGAAGACGTTGATATGTATTTTTAGCGTTTATCCCTCCTGGGGGATGAACAAAGGGGATGGGTACTATGAAGAGATATGTGACAGCATTGATCATGCTTCTTATAAGCGCGGGGCTTTTCTGCCCTGGTGCATCTGCTGCAGACAAAGCCAAGATTACAATAAAGATAGCCACCCTTGCACCAAAAGGGTCTTCCATAATGAATATCTTCGAAGAGCTTTCCGCGCAGATCAGGGAGAAAACAAAGGGTGAGGTGGCATTCAAGATCTATTGGGGCGGCGTGCAGGGAGACGAAAAGGATGTCTTCAGAAAAATCAAGCTGGGACAGCTCCACGGGGGCGGCTTTATGGGCCCGGGTCTCGGGCAGATCGTTTCCGAGGTGAGGGTAACCGAGATCCCCTATGTATTCAGGAATTACGACGAGGTCAAATACGTCAGATCCCGGATTCAAGACACCATGAACAAGCTCTTTGAAGAACAGGGATTTATTGTTCTGGGCTGGATGGATCTTGGGTTCCTCTATACCTTCTCCAAGGTTCCGCTTACGTCTCTCGAGGTTGCCAGGCAGCAGAAGTGGTGGACCATGGAAGGCGAACCCATAGGCCGTGAGGTGTACAAGGCCTTGGGAATATCGCCCATATCGCTGTCCATTACCGATGTGGCCACATCTCTGTCCACGAATCTGATCGACTGCGCAAACACGACTCCATATGGTGCCGTGGCATTTCAGTGGTACTCGCGGTTTAACTATATGGGAGAGTTTCCCTCATCAAATATTTGCGGTGCAACAGTGGTAACCAAAAAGATATGGGACAAGATATCCCCACAAAGCCGGAAGATCATCCTGGAGGTCTCCGAAAATTCTCATGATATGATCGTCAAGGCAACCAGGGAAGAAGATGCCAAGTGCTTAGAAATATTGAGAAAAGAAGGCATACAGGTTGTACGGGATCTCGATGATATAAATGAAGTGCAATACATCTTTGATGCGGCAAAGCAGGCCCGGGAAAACCTTGTTGGTCAGCTCTATCCCCAGGAACTGCTGGACCGGACGCTGGCGCTGCTGGAAGAATACCGGAAGGATCATCCCGACGACGTAAAAGTCGAAATGATCCACTAGGCAGTTGTCCATGCGGTGCAGAAAATGCAGGGCCTATCTCTATGAAGGCATGGAAAAATGTCCGGAGTGCGGCATACGTTCTCCGGAGAAGTCCACTGTCTTTGATTATATCGCACGTGCAGAAGAAATACTTCTCGCAGTTGCCTTGAGTTCCATGGTGCTCCTTGTCCTGGTGCAGATCGTTCTGAGAAATTTCTTCTCCGTCGGTATCATGGGAGGTGCGGAGATAGTACGGCATCTGGTGCTCTGGGTGGCGTTCCTCGGCGCAGGCCTGGCTGCCCGGGATGGAAAACATATCAGAATCGAGATCGCCAGGCATATATTACCTGCCCGTCTGCAAAGGATTTTCGGGGTACTGACCTGCATGTTTTCTGTCTGCATATGCTCGATTCTCGTGTATGCGTCCATCACCTTTGTATGTGTCGATTATCAGGGAGGGGGTACCATCGCCTTTTTCAATACCCCGGTATGGATCCTCCAGATGATCATTCCCATCGGCTATACAGCGGTGACCCTCCGGTTTGTAATGCAGTGCATAGAAAATATACATGCCCTGGTTCAGGGGGACTGAC
>CAYRCP010000242.1:0-3728 GCA_964422755.1 uncultured Bacteriovoracaceae bacterium
TGCGATCACCTCTTTTTTATCAATGGAGCCGAAGGGAATCGAACCCTCGACCTCTTGAATGCCATTCAAGCGCTCTCCCAACTGAGCTACGGCCCCATGCGACGTAGATGAGCTATCATAAGAGATTGCATGAGTCAAGATTATTGGGCAATTCAAATGCAAATATTTGAAGGAATCTGGCTGGTTAATTTTATGAAGGTAATGGTTATCCCATTGTCTTAAAATGAATGTGGGTGTCCGGCCCCTTGATGTGCCGGGCACATGGCGGGCACATCGCCCGGGAGTATGGATAAATTAAGCTGGCAACAAATATTGCTGAAATAACTAGCAATAAATAAGGCATATTATATACGCAATAAACAATAAAAGATTGATCGCTATCAATAAAGTGTGCTATTAGGCTTGCATATGGCGAAGAAGGTGGCGTTCAATACCCGTATCAGTGATGTGCTTCTGGGCGAATTCAGGGCGCTTTGTGTCCTGCTCGACAGGAACCTGAACGATTTTTTCGAGGAGGCCATGATCGACCTCATCAGGAAGTATGATCAGGACAACCTGATCGTTGAACTACGCAAACTCAAGGCAAGGGCGCAAAAGAAGATATAGTGCCTATGGGGATGTTCAGGCCCCGGATCTCTTTCGATTTGAGAAATATACTGTTGTCGAATTGTAACTACTCACGTAGTCAGGCTGAAGCTGTTTAGGCTGAAGACCCAAGGAGTCCGAAAAGTACTTTTTCCCGCATTTTAGCGAAAAAACAGCAAGTCTTCGCATCAGACATGTCTTCAAAGTGTGACATATTCTCGCTTTTCCTGACAGTCTTCAGCACCCCAAGGGCATTTCTTTCAGGGCACCTTCCTACCTGAATAGTTACGTCCAATTAACCTTATCTTGTAGTGCGGGAGCGGCTTCAGCCGCGATTATGATGCACATGTATCGAATCTGGAGATGCATGCATAATGCGGGGGCTTCTTTATGATCCTGAGAACGTAGTTGTAAAGAGTGTTGTGCGGATAGACGAAATGTCTATCCGCTGTTCGTTGCCTCAGTACAATATCAGGCGTATTCCGTCTTTTTTGTTCCCAGCGCCTTAATCTGATTGAGCGCATCGGTGAGAACCGGGATGACATTGTCCCTGATATCACCTGCAACAACGATAGAGAGGAGATCGTCACCCACACTGAGCTGGCCTTCGTTGACCTCGTAGAGGATCTCGATAATACCGGGACGCTTTTTCTGCTCGGCAACGACAGCCTCGATGGCTTCGTAGTCTGCTTTTACATCGACTCTTGAGACCGGAGAACCGTCGCGCGAGGTCCCCCTGACGACTCCGTAGTGGCACAGGATCATGCCGACCTTGCTGTAATCTTCTCTTGCCTTTATCTTTTCAATCAGATTATTGATGTTCATTCTTGGCCTCCATAGTTTCTCATTATGCTTGAGTATAAACAATGACCGAAAAAGTCAACTCGTAAAATATGCGCAGTCCGTAACAACCTGAAAGGTCATGAGGCAGGGGATTGCAATCGTGAGTATTCCGGTATACATAAGGATATGATCAAGTCAAAGACCTGCTTTTTAACAGTATGAATATTTTTAGGAGAGGGATATGAAGGAGATAGTGATTGAAAAATCAAAACTTCAGTTTCTCGTGGGAGACATTACGGCACAGGATACCGAGGCAGTGGTCAATGCCGCCAACACGAGGCTTGCCCCCGGCGGTGGGGTTGCAGGTGCCATACATGGCGCTGCAGGCCCTGGGCTCTGGGAGGAATGTGCAAAACTCGGCGGATGCGAAACCGGCGAAGCGAAGATCACCAGGGGGTATGATCTTCCCAACAAATATGTCATCCACACGGTGGGACCGGTTTACCGCGGATCGCCCGACGATCCGCGGCTTTTACGGTCGTGCTACATCAATTCCCTGAAGGTCGCGGAAGAAAACCGGGTGAAATCCATTTCGTTCCCGGCCCTGAGCACGGGGATCTTCGGCTATCCCCTGGATGATGCTGCGCTGGTGGCGATAAAGGCCATCAAAGAGTATCTCCAGCAAGATACAACTATCGAGATCGTACGTATGGTTCTCTACAACGAGGCCGCCTACGATGCACATCTCAGGGCGCTGGATGCCCAGGATGCCGGTGTGGAGCTGAGCTGATATGAAGATCGTCGCTGTTATACCGGCACGCTACGGATCCACCAGATTCCCCGGCAAACCCCTGGCAGATATTGCGGGAAAGCCCATGATCGCCAGGATTTATGAACAGGTGGCAGCCTGCACACAGATCGATGATGTGCTGGTGGCAACAGACAATCAGGAGATCTTTGATGTTGCCTCTTCATTGGGTGTGCGCCCGGTCATGACCTCACCGGAATGTCCGTCCGGGAGCGACCGGGTGGCTCAGGCGGTAAAAGGCATGGATGTGGACGCGGTGGTCAATGTCCAGGGAGATCAGGTGGTGCTCGACCCTGTTGCCATCTCGGAACTTGTGGGCCAGCTCGCTCAGGGATGTCCCATGGCAACCATTGCTACAGCTCTTCCCGAAGATGAAATACACGACCCCAACAGCGTCAAGGTTGTCTGCAGTCTGAATGGGTTTGCCCTGTACTTTTCGCGGTCTGCCATACCATTTACCCGCAATCCCGGACATGCTGAACTGCTTAAACACATCGGGATTTATGGCTTCGGCATCGAGACGCTGCGCCGGTATACTTCCCTGAAACCCACCCCCCTGGAGATGACGGAATCTCTCGAACAGCTTCGGGCACTGGAAAACGGCATACCCATCAAGGTCGTCGTGGCCCGCGGCGAGTTTTTCGAGATAAACACACCGCAGGACAGGGAAAGGTTGCTGAAGACGTGGCACGACTGATCATCTTCCTCTATCGCCTTCTCGGCAATATTTTTATCTGGCCTGCCGCGGTTCTGCTGAGCAGGCATCCGAATTTCAGGGCAACGATTCGTGGGCGGCTCGGCATCACGCTGCCTGAAGTTCCGGATGATCGTACGGTCGTGTGGGTGCATGCGGCCTCTGTGGGAGAGGTGAAGGCAGTAGCAGGTCTGATAAAAGAACTCAAGAGGGACCGGCAGGATTTGTTCGTCTGCCTGAGTTCGGTGACCGTGACCGGCAGGGATGTGGCGGGTAAGATCCCCGAGATTGACCTGGTTATCCCCTTTCCCTTTGATCTGTCATGGGTGATGCGGCGCTATCTGCTGCGTGTTCATCCCCATCTTGTCATGATTGTGGAGACGGAGTTGTGGCCGAATATGATACTCATGGCTGAAAAGCTCGGTGTCCCGGTGGCGTTCGTAAATGCCCGCATGACTGAGCGATCCTGTACCCGCTTTGAGAAGGCGGGGTTTGTTCTCAAAGAGGTGCTGAAAAATGTCCGGGTCTTTGCCATGGCAGGAAGCGACGCAGCACGGTTTTCCCGCCTCGGTGCACCGATGGTGGAAGTCCTGGGAAACCTGAAACTCGATCAGATAGGTGATGTGGATATGGAGAAAAAAATCGCCTTGAGGAGACAGCTCGGGGTGGAGAACAGACCGGTTTTTATCGCGGGGAGTATCAGGGAGGGAGAGGAGAAAGAGGTGATCGACGCGATCGCCTGTGCCGCATCCCGGATACAGGGGCTCTACAGTATTGTGGCCCCGCGGCACCCGGGAATGGTTGTCCTTCTGAAGGAACTTGCCGATGGCAGAAATCTCAGATGGGGGCTGCGCAGTG